>NZ_BAAGDE010000019.1:0-10034 GCF_054660795.1 Mycobacterium sp. MUNTM1 | reverse complement strand
GCGTTTTTTTTCTTTATTTTACAGATTAATTAAAATTTGGCGGGGGGGGCGGGGGGGTCTGTTTGTTTCCCGCGCCCCCCCGCGGCCCAGGCCCAACTGACCAGAGTGCTATCGGTTTGGCGTCAATGCGGCGGCTCCTCAGTCAATGAGACCTGGCATAACGGCTACACGGCCGCGGTAGCTATGCAGCCTCCCGCCGACGGCGGCGGCATCATGACCATGGAAGTTTCCGGAAATGCACCACCTCACTTCTGGACCGTCCGTGCAATCACCGCCAAAATCAACGTGTTTGTCGATGTGGTGGCGACATCCACCCTGAGCAACGACCGCAGCCGACAAGCCGCCTTGGCGATCACCAATTTCATCCTGAACAAGATCCCGGGCTAGGCAGATGACGAATCCCTTTGGTGCCAGCCCGTTTCAGCCGAACCCGTTCGGGGGGTCGCCCGGTCCGCAGCAAGCGCCGCCACTGCAACCACCCGCGTCCCCGCCGCGCGATGAGGCCAACGTGTTGGCGACGTTGTCGGTGGTGTTCGCGTTCGTCTTCGCCCCGGCGGGACTCATCCTTGGGCACTTGGGTTTAGCGCAGATCCGCCGCAGCGGTGAGCGGGGCCGCGATCGCGCCTTGGTGGGCGTGACGCTCTCGTACGTGTTCATCACGGCGGCGGTGGTCGCATTGATCGTCCGCGCGACACTGCCCGACGCGACACCTGCCCGGGTTGTGGCACCCGCGACCGCCACGACCACCGCGCGCACCAGCACGCCGACGACCCCGCCGCCGCCTCCACCGCCCACCGTCGCGCCCGCAGATCTGGACGGTCTGTTGCCCAGTCTCGAGGACGTCGAAAACATCACCGGCGACCGCCCCATGAAGATCGAGCGGACACTGCACCAGCCCACCCCCGATCCCGTCAGAGGCAAAATGGACCGTCCGGATTGCTGGGCCGTTATCGAGTCCAGCGCTCCGGAGGCCTACGACGGCTCGGGCTTCACAGGCTTTTCCGCGACAGAGATCCTCGACCACAATCTCAACACCCAGTGGTCGACCGGACAGGGGGTCACCGCATTTCGCGACGCGGCCGCAGCTCAGGCGGTGCTGGAGAAACTGCTATCGACCTTCCGCCAATGCGGCGGTTCTACCTTGAACGCGACCTGGCCTAACGGCAAAACCTACCCGGTGTCCATGCGGCCGCCAGCCAACGCCGGCACCGGTATCACCGCGATTGACGTGGTGCCGCAAACGCCGATATCGATACTGTGCGTTCACGCGGCCGCCGCGAAGGCCAACGTGGTTGTCGACGTGCAGACGTGTACTTCGGGCAAGACCGATGCCAGCCGACAGGCCACGCTGGCGGTCACCAACCTGATTCTGGGCAGGATCCCGGGCTAGCTGTCCGGCTACTCAGCTGCCGAAGCCGCCGCCGGCCGGCGCCGCGACCGGAGCCGGCCCGCTGAGACCGAGGTGGCTGGAGGCAAAGGCGACGCCCTTGTCGATCATCGCGCCGTCGTCGGCGTAGGTGTCGTGCGCGGCGAAGTTGAGTCCGTCGGAGCAGACCGGGTCCTCGGTGGCGCACACCTTGACGGTCTTGTCTTGGTAGAGCGGGCCGATGACCACGGGCGGCTCGTTGAGGAAGTTCATCGCCCGCACGTTGGGCATGCCGAACAGAACCACCGAGGACACGTGGTTGGCGACGTCGGGATCCAATGGCTTCGGGACGGTGTTGGGGTCGACACCGTCGGGCACGGCGGCCGAGGTGACAAACCCCATCACGGCCGCGCCCTGCGAGTACCCGCCGAGCACCATCTTGGTGTTGGGGCAGTCGTGGGCCATCGAATTGACGTGGGCGCCCGCGTCTCTGATGCCGTCGATGCCGGTAGCCCATTGGTCGCTGGCGGGGTAGTTGACCGGATAGACATCGAACGACCGCCCGCCGACGCGCTGGTGCAGCGCATCGACGAAGGCCTGCCCGGTGGGGCCGACGCCGGGTGCTTCACCGGTGCCGCGGGCGAACACCACTTGCACGTCGGGACACTGGGCCGAGGCCGACGGGATAACGGAGGTGGACACGGCCGAGACGGCCACGCCCGACGCCGCGATTACTGCCGCTGAACCGAGGGAACGAACGATGTGACGTGCGATCATGGCGTGCGAAATGCCCATGCAAGCCCCTCCCAAAACTGTCAATTTGCCAACCATTTGGTGATGTTTTCCTGTATACCGGGGCGCAGCGACAGGCGGTGGATAGCGGCGGCGTCGCCGCCATCGGACCGACGCAGCCATTGCGTGTCGGGTTGCCTACAAAAACACTTTAAGCCGTCGTTTGGTGTTGTCCATTCAGGGTAGCCGGAGACGGCGAGTACCAGATCTGGCGCTCACTGTCAGAAGGGTGGCGACATGGCAACGGGTGAAACGGGTTTCGACGACGTAACCTTCGATCTTATTTCCCTTCAATATCACTCGCTCAAAGCGGGGCACGATTACGGCCAATACGTGCGCGACGCGAACAACGCCGGCCTGAATGACGTCGCGTCGTTCTTCAGCGAAGTGATGGCGCAAGACTCCGAGCGCGCACGCCGATGCCACGAGTTCCTGGGCCGGCTGCAGGGCACGCCGACGGCGGGGCCGGCCACAAGATAAGGATTCTTTGGCGGCCTGACGGTTTCCTCCCGAGCTAAGTCACCGGCGCCGATCGCGACCGAGAGTCGCGTCTTCGGTGCGGGTGCGGGCGTTTACGCAGGTCGATAGGCAACTGGCCAGGTCTGATAGACCGGTCGATGAACTGCCGCACTTGTGTCAGCAAGGTCACATACTGGCAAAGCTCGGATGCGCTCGGCGTGGCGCCCTATTAGAGTTGCGTATCTTAGGGAAAGCTTATGATTCGTTAAGTATGGGAACAGGTAGCACGGAGCAAGGGCTGTGGACACGGACCGTTTCGACGCGATCATCGTAGGTGCAGGTTTCGGCGGCATCGGCGCCGCCATTCAGCTCAAGCGCCTCGGGTTCGAGAATTTCGTCATCCTCGACCGTGAGGACGACTTGGGGGGCACCTGGCATGTCAACCACTACCCGGGCATCGCCGTCGACATCCCCTCCACCACGTACTCGTACTGGTTCGAACCCAAGCCCGACTGGTCACGGCTGTTCGCGCCGGGCGCCGAGGTCAAGCAATACGCGGCGGACGTCGCCGACAAGTACGACGTGCGCCGCCACATGCGGTTCAACACAACGGTCGAGGGCGCTCATTGGGACGAGGACGCCGCGGTGTGGCGAGTCGCGCTGGCCGGTGGCGAAAGCCTGGTCTGCCGCTTTCTGATCACCGCGACGGGCTTCCTGTCTCAGCCGCGCACGCCGGACATCCCGGGTATCGCGAGCTTCAACGGCAAGGTGGTACACACCACCGAGTGGGACCACGGCTACAGCTACCAGGGGCGGCGCATCGCCGTCATCGGGACCGGCGCGTCCGCGGTGCAGGTCATTCCCGAGCTGGCCAAAGAGGCCCAAGAGCTGACCGTCTACCAACGCACCGCGACCCACGTCATACCCAAGCTTGACTTCGAGTTCCCCCCGGCGATGCGGCGCCTGTTTGCGCGGGTGCCGGCGGCGCAGCGCGCACTGCGGTGGGTGACCGACATCATCCTCGAGATCATCATGGTCGTCGGGGCGCTGCACTTTAAGGAGTCGCGGGGCCGCGGAAACATTTCCGCCTCCGACCTGGCCAAGATCAACCGATTCCGGTGGATCCGGGACAAGGAACTGCGCGCCAGGTTGACGCCGGACTACGACCTGGGCTGCAAGCGGCCGACCTTTTCCAACAGCTTCTACCGCGCCTTCACCACGCCGCACGTGCACCTGGAGACCAACCCGATCGAGCGGATCGAGGCGGACGGCATCGTGACCGCCGACGGACGCAAGACCGTCATCGACACCTTGGTGTTGGCCACCGGATTTGATCTGTGGGAGGCCAACTTCCCGGCCATCGAGGTGGTCGGTCGCAAGGGCCGCAATCTCGGAAAGTGGTGGCGCGAGACCAGATTCCAGGCCTACCAGGGCGTCTCGATGCCGTACTTCCCGAACTATCTGGGCCTGGTAAGCCCGTTCGCTTTCTCCGGGCTGTCGTTCTTCCACACCATCGAATACCAGATGCGGCACATGGATCGGCTGCTCGGTGAGGTCAAGCGCCGCGGCGCGACGACCTTCGAGGTCACCGAAGAAGCCACCGACCGGTTCATGGAGCGGGTAACCAAGCTGCTGGACAATTCGGTGTTTTACGCCGGCAACTGCGCGACGTCGCGTTCGTACTACTTCAGCCCCAGCGGTGAGGCCTCGCTGCTGCGGCCGACGTCAACACTCAACTCGGTGCGAGAAGCGCGGGCCTTCCCGCTCAGCGACTACGTCATCGCCTAGGCACCTCAACGGTGCGCGGATCCGGTCAACGGTTGCCCGGTGGCGGACTGCAGCAGGCAGATGACGGTGCTCGGGGTGGGGTTGGCACCGGTGCGGTCCTGGTTCGAGTCGATGAGATAGGTAATCGAAAACCGGCCGCCGTCGCCGCCGGTGTACGGGGTTAATCCGGCCGTGCAATCGCGGTTGGCGACGGTGGCGATGGCGGAGTCGACCGTCATCGGGGCCCGCAGGTACACCTCGGCTAAATGCGCTGTCGCGCAATCGACTACGGTGACGTTGACGCGACTCCCGTCGGCCGGCGGCAGATCGGTCACGCATTCACCCGGCCGCAGGTCGATCCACTTCTCGGTGTGCGCCCCAGGCTGTAGGGGGGCGGCGGTGGCCATCGCGCAGGAACCCAACATGGCCACGGTGGTGACGCCGCACATCGTGTGAAGGCTTGAAAACCGCATCGCAGCCTCCCTCGCTCCGTCCCTTAGCGGTGGAGTTTAGGGGGTGTTGGTCAGCGCCGGGTCCGGTTTTTCCGACGACATCGACAAGAACCCACGCAGGCACCGCGCGACCAGCCACCAGTTCGCCGGCTTCCTCATGTCCAGGCCGCCCAGAAGCTGCTTGATCATGGTCAGCGTGTCGAAGTAAATGCGTTCGCAGACAAGGGTTTCGGTGTCGTCGAAAACGAAGTAAGCGGTCATGCGGACGCGGAACCGGCTGCCGGTGGGCGGGACCTTGCCCAGGTAGCCGCGGTGCGTGCCCATCAGCCAGAATTCGACGATCACCGCGTCGGCGCTGTGGCGCAGCGCGATGATTTCGTGGTCCTGGTCGGGAAATGCGGTCCGCGTGTAGGCGTAGTAGTCGCGCACCGCCGCCTCGCCGTCGTGCACGAGCATCTGGGGGATCAGCTCGTAGCGCGGATGCGGGAAGGTGGACAAGACGTCATCCCAGGCCTGGCGGACCTCGTCGTGAAAGTGGTCGAGCACGAGTTTCTGGCGGGCGGCCAGCACCTCGGCGGCGGGGAACGCGGGAATGGTCACGGGGCCAGCGTAATCCCGGATCCGCTACCGGATTCCGAGACAGCGATACACGCTCGGGCAGAGGCGAATTCGGCGCGGGATTACCGCGGCGGGGTCCAGGCTACCGGCAGGGTCTTGATGCCGTGGATGAACTGCGACAGCAGCCGCGCGGGTTCGTCCGTCGCGACGATGTCGGGTATCTCGCGGCGCAATTCGTCGAAGACGACCCGGATTTCGCGACGAGCGAGGTTGGCGCCCAGGCAGAAGTGGGCACCGCCGCCGCCGAAGCCGAAGTGCGGGTTGGGGGTGCGCGCCACGTCGAAAACCCAGGGATTCTCAAACGTCGACTCGTCGCGATTGGCCGAGTTGTACCACAGCGTGGCCTTGTCACCGGCCTTCATCTTGGTGCCGCTGAGCTTGAAGTCCCGGGTCAGGGTGCGTCGCATGTAGACCACCGGGGAGGCCCACCGCACGATCTCCTCGACGGCGGTGGGGGTCAGGCGATCGAAGTTGGACCACCACTTCTCCCGCTCGGCGGGGTAGCGCGACAGCGCCAGCACACCGTGGCTGATCGCGTTGCGCGTCGTCTCGTTGCCGGCCACCACCAGCAGGATGAAGAACGACGCGATCTCCGTCGACGACAGCCGTTCCCCGTCGACCTCGGCTTCCACCAGGCTGGTGGTCAGATCGTCGTGGTGATTGGACCGCCGGTCCTCGGCCAGCGCGCTGGCGTAGGCGCCGATGTCCATCGAAACCTGAAGGAACTCACCGAAATCCGTCGCCAGATCCGGGTCGCCGAACCCGAGAATGACGTTGGTCCAGTGGAATATGCGCTGATGATCCTCCTCGGGGATGCCCATCATGTCGCAGATGACCTGCAACGGCAGCGGACCTGCGAGCTCGTTGACCAGCTCGGCCTCCCCGTCGGGATGATTGGCGATCAACGACGCGACCAGCCGGCGGGCCCGCTCGCGGACCGAGGCCTCGATGCGTGCTACGACCTTCGGGGTGAACGCGCGGCTGACGATCGAGCGCAGCCGTTGGTGGCGCGGGTCGTCGAGCACGATCATCGAGCCGAAGTACTCGCTGATCTCCGGCGTGTTGTCGTTGATCGTGATGTTGGGGCTGGAGCTGAAGATGTCCGGGTGACGGCTCGCGAAATGCACGTCGTCGTGTTTGGTCAGCGCCCAATGCCCGTCGCCCGGTTCGAAGCCCTCGTACTCGACCGCTGGCCAGAACGAGATCGGCGTCTCGCGGCGCAGGGTGGCGAACGCGCCGTCGCGGAAGTCGTCGTCCAACGCCCAGAAGTCCAGCGAGTCGAGATGGATGTCCGCGAGCGGAATGTCGGGCGGTGGCGCCCCGTTCGTCCGCGGCGCCAGACCTTTCTTGGGACCCGTCTTGACGCTCACCGAGACCTCCTTCGTGGTGAAAAAGGGGAGTGCTGGGTCAGTGCGTGCACACGGTCCTGGCGGGCGCACCCGTCGTGGCCGTCGCGGCGCTCACCACGTTGCCGTCGAGCAGGATCTTGCAGGAGATCGGGCCCGGTCCCTGCGCGCTGATGGTGAACACCTCGCCGCCGTAGCCGGTGAACTCGGTCGACCAGGGTAGCGGCGCATTCACCTGGTGCAGCTGCCCGTTGTCGGTCTGGTAGTAGATGAACTCGGCGACAGCGGGCCCGTTGATCTCGTAGCGGACCTTCGGCATCTGGGGAAGGGCGTGCGCCACGCCGCATGCGTTCGCGAACCCGAAACCGACGGCCAACAGGACCGAAGGTCCGGCGAGGTGCTTGGTCATGAATTGCATCGTGTCACCACGAGCGACGGTAGGGAAGCTTATGGTGAAGCCCGAAGCGGGGGCTGGTGACCGGAAGGTTGGGTATGTCCAAAAGCGGCTCAAAGCGTGTGGTGGTGTACGGAACCGGCTTTGTCGGCAAGATGGTGATCGGCGAGATCGTGAAGCATCCGTTGTTCGAGCTGGTGGGCGTCGGCGTCAGCAACCCCGCCAAGGTCGGCCGCGACGTCGGCGAGATCTGCGGGCTGCCCGAGCCGATCGGCATCACCGCCACCGACGACGTCGACGCCCTGATCGCGCTGAAACCCGACGCGCTGGTGCACTACGGCCCGACGGCGATGCACGCCAAGGAGAACATCTCGCTGATCACGCGCTTCCTGCGGGCCGGCATCGACGTGTGTTCGACCGCGATGACCCCATGGGTCTGGCCGACGATGAGCCTCAACCCGCCGAACTGGATCCAGCCGATCACCGAGGCCTGCGAGCTGGGCGAGTCGTCGTGCTTCACCACCGGCATCGACCCCGGATTCGCCAACGACCTGTTCCCGATGACGCTGATGGGGCTGTGCTCCGAGGTGCGCCGGGTCCGGGCCTCCGAGCTGCTGGACTACACCAACTACGAGGGCGACTACGAATTCGAGATGGGCATCGGCCGCGAGCCCGAGTTCAAGCCGATGCTGGAGGACCGCGACATGCTGATCTTCGCGTGGGGCGCCACGGTCCCGATGATCGCGCACGCCGCCGGCATCATGCTCGACGAGATCACCACCACGTGGGACAAGTGGGTGACCCCCACCGAGCGCAACTCCGCCCGAGGCGTGATCAAGCCAGGGCACGTCGCCGCCGTCCGGTTCACCATCAACGGCGTCTATCAGGGCGAGACCCGCATCCAGCTCGAACACGTCAACCGGATCGGGCTGGACGCCGCCCCGGACTGGCCGACCGGCCACGACAACGACGTCTACCGCGTGGACATCGAGGGGACCCCGAGCATCTTCCAGGAGACCGCGTTCCGGTTCACCGACGGCTCGGGCCGCGACGCCGCCGCGGCCGGATGCCTGGCCACCGGCCTGCGGGCGCTCAACGCGGTTCCGGCGGTCAACGACCTGCGGCCGGGCTGGGTCACCCCGCTCGACCTCCCGCTGATCGCCGGCGAAGGCAGCATCCGGTGACCGGCGCACAGCGGGCGCATAGCTGTCGCCGACGCGGAATACAGGTTTTGGCGGCACAATAACGGCTAGCCGGATGCGAGTCGGTGCTGCGGATACGGGGATCGGATATGACCAATGGAGTCGGGACCGCGCTGGGCTTATCGATAGGTGCCACCAACCTGGCGGCCGTCACCGCCGACAATGCCATCACCCGCAAACCCGTTCTGACGCTGTATCCGGACCGTCCCGCCGAGATCGGCATCCCCGCGGAGAACCCGCGATTGCAGGGGCCCGGCGTGGTGATCACCGGCTTCGTCAACCGCCTCGGCGACCCGCGCGGCGTCGTGGCGGTCGACGGCTCGGTGCACCGCAGCGAGGTTTTGGTCGCCGACGGGTTGCGGGCGCTCGCGTATGCCGCCACCGGCGGCCGCGCCCTGCCCGACGACATCGCCGTCACCTATCCGGCCCATTGGGAGTCGCACGTGGTGGAGGCCCTCGGCGCCGCCCTGAGCGCGATTCCCGAATGGTCGCGACGCACGCGCCCGATCCTGCTGATCCCCGACGCCGCAGCGACGTTGCTCGCGGTGCGGACCAGCCCGGGCATCCCGCCGCGCGGGACCGTCGCGGTCTGCGATTTCGGCGGCAGCGGCACCAGCATCACCCTGATGCACGCCGACGGCGACTACCGGGCGCTGGCCCCGACCGTTCGGCACCGCGATTTCTCCGGCGACCTGATCGACCAGGCCCTGCTGGGCGCCGTCATCGCCAACATGCCGACCACCGGCGCGTTCCCGTCCGGCGACGCGGCGATCGGCTCGCTGAGCCGGCTGCGCGGCGCATGCCGGATCGCGAAGGAACAGCTCTCCTCGAGCACGGTCGCCACGCTCACCGACGGGCTGACCGGGCCGCGCGGCGAAGTCCGGCTCACCCGGCACGAACTTGACGACGCGATCCGTACCTCGCTGAACAGCGCGCTCTCGGCATTGGACGAAGCCTTGGCGCGCAACGGAATCCGTGATCTCGTCGCGGTGGTCTCGACGGGCGGCGGGGCGAACCTGCCGACCGTCACCACCGCGCTGTCGCGGCACTTCCGCGTTCCCGTCGCCACCACGCCGCGCCCGCAACTCACCGCCGCGGTCGGCGCCGCGCTGCGGGTCGCGCACGGCCCCGGCGATGCCGGCTCAACGCTCTCGGCGCCCGCCGCGCCGGCCGTGCCCGCGACCCTTTCGGCGCCCGCCGCGCCCGCCGCGCCCGCGACGGCTCGCGGATCGGTGCGGCCGAATCCGCGCCCGGAAGCGACCGCGACCACGCAGGCGCCGCCGGCCGAGCCGACCCAGGCCCAGCTGGCGCGGGCCTGGTCGGCCACCGGGCACAACGCGCGGATCACCGGCGCCGGATATTCCGGACCGGACCCCGACGCGGCAACTGGCGCGGCCGCGGCCGGGTCGGCCGAGCCCGCACCCGAAACCGTCAAGCGCAAGCGGCTGGTGCCGGGCCGGCATCTGCTGCCGGCCGCGGCGATCATCATCACCGTCGCGGCGGTGCTGCTGGTGGGAACCGCCGTGGCGATCGGCTTGACCGCGCAGAACAAGACGGCGACCACGCCAGCACCGACTCTGAGTACGACGCCGGCGGCCCCGCCGCCCGCGCCCCAGAGCGCGACGGCCGAACCCGCCC
>NZ_BAAGDE010000018.1:98748-99695 GCF_054660795.1 Mycobacterium sp. MUNTM1 | reverse complement strand
AGACGTCAGATATCTCCACTAAGCCCGGAGGTCCTCCCCACAATCAACAACCGTCACCAACGTGTCTGCCGAGTACACCTAGGCGCGCAGCCTGGGCAGGCGCTGGGAGACCGGCCGCGGGGCGTCAGGGATCCGTTAAGCGTTTGACGAGCGTTTGACGCGCCCGCGACCGCGGTGTCACTATGGACCCCGCAAGCACCTCGGTAGGTGAGGCGTCTGCATGGATACAGGCCACTGACCCCGAACGTCGAGAGACGCCCCGGGTCAGGACAGCTCTTCCCGGACCCAAGGGTTGAGCCCAAGTGGCTTCTGGAACGTTCCGGATACGCCGTGCAGTGCCGAAGCTCCGACGAGAGGGGTGCGACCCGCGGCATGTGTCGCGGGTCATTCCTGCCTCTGTCGTTCAGGTGAATGTGGTGACACCCGCGTGTGTCTTGGCCGTGAGGAGGTGAGGGCGAGATGAGTCCCGGCGATAGTCCCTATCCGAAATCCGTCTTGTCCCGATCCGGTTCCGGCATTTCTCTCACCGCCTGACCTCTCCTGGTGCTGCGCGGCTGACACGCCGTGCCGATGCCGATCGGGCCTCCGTCAGGAGAAGAAGATCATGGCTTTTGTTATCACGCACCGCTTTTCCACCGCGTCCCGGACGCGCGGCCGCTCGATGCTGCGCGCAGGCCGGTTGTTGGCCAACAGGTTTCACCTGCAGGCGCGCCTGACCCCGCAGGAGCGGGCCAACCTGTACGTGTCGCGGATGCCGATCGCGATGGTCACCGCGTCGCTGGGTGGCCGCGCCTCGGGTTCGGACAGCAACCACCGCTGAACCACTGCGTCGGGGGGCGGGGGGGCCCCCCCCCCCCCCCCCCCCCGCGCGGGGGGTGGGGCCACCCCCCCCACCCCCCCCCCCCCGGGGTAGCCCGCGGGATTAAAAGGGTGTTAAGTGATTAAAA
>NZ_BAAGDE010000018.1:0-98738 GCF_054660795.1 Mycobacterium sp. MUNTM1 | reverse complement strand
TTGGGCCCCCGGGGGGGGGGGGGCCGGGGCCGGGGGTGCGCCCCCCAACCCCCCCCCACCCACGGGGGCGCCGTGGGGCGCCACCGCCCCCCCGGCCCCCGCGGGCGCATTGAGTGCCGCAACCACGACTGCCGCACCGCGAGGTGAGA
The DNA here is from genome assembly GCF_054660795.1 of Mycobacterium sp. MUNTM1. Taxonomy (NCBI): domain Bacteria; kingdom Bacillati; phylum Actinomycetota; class Actinomycetes; order Mycobacteriales; family Mycobacteriaceae; genus Mycobacterium; species Mycobacterium sp. MUNTM1. The sequence continues at coordinate 98,589 of NZ_BAAGDE010000018.1, read as the reverse complement.
ACCGTTCGAGATAGCGAGGATTCGATGACTTCCATCGACACCGGCGGCGGCCGCCGCGACCCGGGGTTGGCCGCAGCGGAAGACGCGCGCCGCGAGGCGCAAAGCCCGACGGTGCTGGATTCCGCGCACGTCGGCGACATCGTCGGCGCGTTCGGGCGCATCCGGCGCGACGGGGACGGTGGCTACGGGGCGTTCAGTGGACGCTGGCGTCGGCTGCGCACCCTGGCCGTCATCACCGGTCCCGGGCTGATCGTCATGGTGGGCGACAACGACGCCGGCGGCGTCGCGACCTACGCGCAGGCCGGCCAGAACTACGGCATGGGCCTGTTGTGGACGCTGGCACTGCTGATTCCGGTGCTGTACGTCAACCAGGAGATGGTGCTGCGGCTCGGTGCCGTGGCTCGGGTTGGGCATGCGCGCTTGATATTCGAGCGGTTCGGCAGGTTCTGGGGCGCCTTCAGCGTCGGTGATCTGTTGGTCTTGAACGCCTTGACTATCGTGACCGAATTCATCGGCGTCTCACTGGCTCTCGGATTCCTGGGCTGCCCGAGGATTGTCGCCGTCCCGGCCGCGGCCGTGCTGCTGTTCGCGGTGGTGGCCGGCGGGTCGTTCCGCCGCTGGGAGCGGCTGATGTTCCTGCTGATCGCGGTGAACGTGCTGATCTTCCCGATGGTGTGGCTGGTGCATCCGACCCCGAAAGCGACGGCGGCGGGCCTGATCCCGCAGTTCCCGGGTGGGCTCAACTCGACGGTGCTGCTGCTGGTGGTCGCGATCGTGGGCACCACGGTCGCGCCGTGGCAGCTGTTCTTCCAGCAGTCCAACGTGGTGGACAAGCGCATCACCGCCCGCTGGATCCCGTACGGCCGAGCGGATTTGGCCATCGGAATCGTCGTGGTCATGGTGGGCGCGACGGCGTTGATGGCCGTGGCGGCATTCGGATTGACCGGCACCGCCGCCGCGGGCCACTTCACCGACGCGGGTGCGGTCGCCTCGGGATTGTCGAAGCACCAAGGCGGCACGCTGGGCGTGCTGTTCGCGATCATCCTGCTGGACGCGTCGCTGATCGGCGCCAACGCCGTCGGCTTGGCGACCACCTATGCGGTCGGCGATGCCATGGGCAAGCGGCACTCGTTGCATTGGAAGATCAGCGAGGCCCCGCTGTTCTACGGGGGCTACGCGATACTGCTCGGGGCCTCGGCGGCGGTCTCGTTCAGCCCCGATCACATCCTGGGCCTGGTGACGCAGGGCGTCCAGGCGCTCGCCGGGGTCCTGCTTCCGTCAGCCACCGTCTTTCTGGTGCTGTTGTGCAACGACCGGGCGGTGCTGGGCCCGTGGGTGAACACGGTGCGGCAGAACATCATTGCGTGGACCATCGTGTGGTGTCTGGTGCTGCTGTCGCTGGCGTTGACGGCCGCGACCTTCTTCCCGGACCTGTCCACCGCCACGCTCGAGAAGGGGCTGGCCGGGGGAGCGGTGCTGGGCATCGTCGGCGGCGCGGTGATGATCATCGCCGGCCGGCGGCACCGCAATTTGACCGACGCCGAAGCCATCGTGCGCACGCTCGGCGGCGGCCTGGATCCGGAGGAGGTCGACGAACTCGACGAGGCTTCGTCGCTGACGCGTGCCGAGCGCCGGGCCGTACGACGCCAGGACCGGGCCGCCTGGCAGGCCCCCAACCTCGCGCTGCTGGACCGGCCGGCGATGTCGCCGATGCGCCGGGCGGGGCTGTTCACCTTGCGGGGCTACCTGGCGGTGGCCGTCGCCTTCGTCATCATCAAAATCGTGCAGGCCGGTGTGGTCGGACCGGCCGCCTCACTGTGAGTTAGTGGGCAGCAGAACGATTTTCCCGTGGGTGTGCCGCTGCTCCAGCTCGGCATAGGCGTCGGCTACCCGGTCCAGCGGGTAGGTCGCTGCGACGTCAAAGTCGATGGCGCCGGAAACGATCAGGTCGGCCATCTCGGCGAGCACCTCGGGCGTCGAGGCCTCCATGCTGCCCTCGGTTTTGGCGCCCACTTCGCCCGCCTTCTGGAAGGAGATGATGGTGTCGATCCGCTCGGGCGCCACACCGAGATCGACGGCGAGCTGGACGTAGTCCGGACCGAACAGGTCGATGAACGCGTCGATGCCGTCCGGCGCTGCCTCGCGCAGCCGCTCGGCCAGCCCGTCGCCGTAGGCGATCGGTATGACGCCGTGCGCGCGCAGCCAGTCGGCGTTGCCGGGCCCGGCGATGCCGAGCACCCGCGCCTCGCGCAGCACCAAAAGCTGCACGACCAGGCTGCCCACCCCGCCCGCGGCGGCCGACACCGCGATCGTCTCACCCGGTTGGGGCGCCACCGCGCGGACCGCGGCGTAGGCGGTCGCCCCGACCACGTACAGCGAACCCGCTGCCGCCCAACCGAGTTCGGCAGGTTTGCGGATCAGCTGGTTCACCGGCACCGCGGTGTGGGTGGCATGGCTGGACCGGCGCATGCTGAAACCCAGGACTTCGTCGCCGACGGAAAACTCGGTGACCCCGGGCCCCACGGCGGTGACGACGCCAGCCAGGTCGCTGCCCTGTCCGGAGGGGAAGGTGGCCGGGAACATCTCGTGCATCGCGCCGGCCCGGATGCCGGCCTCGCCGGGATTTATCCCGGCGGCTCGAACCTCCACGACGACCTCGCCCGGCCCGGGCGAGGGCATCTCGATATCGGCGACGTACAACACCTCGCGTCCCCCATAACGGTCGAACCGTACCCCGCGCGCCGCTGCAGCCGTCATGCCGATCTCCTTCCGCGTGAGGATGCTCCTACCCACGCCAGCATAGGCACCCGAAGTGCTACCCACCGGGCGCCGAGTGGGCATATGTTCGTAACGAAGCCTGGTTCACAACAGCATTTCGCCGGCGGCGTCGGAAGCCGCGGTGAAAGCCGGATACCGATGACACGTGGAAGGAACATGCGTGGAAGTTGATCGGATCGGCATCGCCGGCCGGATCCTTGCGCTCGTCGTGGTCGGCGCCGCGAGCTCCGGATGTGGCAGCGCCAACAAGGCCGCGCCCCCGCCGGCGTCGAGCACCGCCGCTACGACCGGTTCGAGCGTGGTCACCGGCCCGCCCTCGGGCCAACCGTCGGATTACGGCTTCCTGCTGATCAAACCGAACGACGTGGGCGGCGGTCTCACCGCGCCGCAGTCGCCCATGCTCAACCCCAACAACGCGCCGGGGGTCGCCCAGCTGTTCGCCAACGCCGACAGCAGCCGCCGGCTGTGGGACACCATCACGGTCGCCGCGGATCCGGCGGCGGCCGCGGCCGAATTGGCTTCCACCCAAGGCGGTTACAACGGCAAGGTGACCGGGAGCTGGCAACCGCTTGCCGTCGGTGCCCACGGGGTGACGATCTCGGGCGCCTCGCCGGACAACTCCCAGGCGATGACCGTCTTGGTCTTCACCGAGGGCAAGGCGCTGATCAGCCTGGAATTCGACAGTGCGCCGACCGACCCGATCGACCCGGGCGTCGCCCTCGACGTCGCCCGCAAGCAGGATGCTGCGGTCAAGGCCGGCCTGCCCGGCTAGCCCCGGTTGCGGCTACACCAGGCCAAGCAAACGCAGATCAGCGACGTACTTGTCGATCAACGCCGCCGACAGATGCGGAATGTCGTCGTCCGCACCGATTTTCGCGGCCCGGACGGCGCTGCGGAACACGTCGGTGGGGGCCGGGGCACCGCGTAGCGGCGTCTCCGGTTTCCGGTAGGCGTCCAGCAACGGCAGCAGCGAATGCTGCCGTTGCTTGTCGGGCAACGCTCGAAGGGCGGTCGTGAACCGGCCCAGCCACTCGTCGTAGTCGTCGATGCGCCGGATGTCGTGACCGGCGGCGATCAACCAGTCGACGAACACATCCAGCGAGACGCCGTCGTCGTGCGGGTTCATCACGTCGAAGGACCTGTAAGTGCCGGATTCCTCGGCGGCCGTGGCGATCTGTTCACCGAGCGTGGTCACCGCCTCGGCCACGAAGTCGGCGGGCAGGCCGTCGTAATGGGCGACCGCCCGGTTTCCGTGCGGATCGGTCTGGTAGAAGGAGGCCGGTGCGATACCGGTGGTCAACAAGCTGAATACCAAGCGGGTGAACGCATCTGGAACATTGAGCTGGCCGGCATACCGGCTGTGCGCCAGGATCATGTCGGACCGGAACACAGCGACCGGCAAGCCACACAGGTCGTGCGCCTCGCGCAGCAGCACCTCGCCGGCCCACTTGCTGTTCGCGTACCCGTTGGCATAGCTGTCATCGACCGGCCGCAACGCGCTGACGGTACGGATGTCGCCGTCCTCGGCGAACGCGGCCGGATCGACCGACAGGGCCACCGCGACGGTCGACATGTACGTGACGGGCTTGATCCGGGTCGTGATCGCCAGGCGAATCAACTCGGCGGTGCCCACCACGTTCGGGCCGAACAGTTGATCGTAGGGCAACACGTGGTTGACCAGAGCGGCCGGATGCACGATCAGATCCACGGTCTGCGCGAGGCGCTCCCAGGTGCCTTGCCCCAGGCCGAGATTCGGCTCACCGATATCGCCGACGATGACCTCGAGGTGATCCGCGGCCAGCGCGCGGAATCGCTCCAGCAACCCCGGATCGCCGCTGTCGAAGACGGCCTCCAGTCGTTTGGCGGCGGCCGCGACATCCGCGGCGCGGATGATGGAGATGAGTTTTCCGCCGGTCTCGGCGAGCCGTTCGAGCCACTCCAGGATCAGGAAGCGGCCGAGGTAGCCGTTGGCGCCGGTGAGCAGGACGGTGTGCGGCGTGCCCGTCGCGCGCGGCAGCGCCGGCGCCTCGGCCAGGGTGGTCGCGTCGATGAACTTGTCTAAGGTGAGGTCGGCGGCGCGGACCTGCGTCGCGCCTCGCCCGTGCACGGTCGCGAAGCTCGGCCGCCGCGAGCCCGATTGGCGTTCGGATTCAACGTATTCCGCGAGCTGAGCGAGGTCGGTCGCCGGGCCGGTGATGATCCCGACCGGCACCTCGACGTCGAAGATGTCACGCAGCAGATTGGAAAACGTCAATGCCGACAGGGAGTCGCCGCCGAGGTCGATGAACAGCGCGTCCGGCGACGGTGGCCCGCCGGCCAGGCCGAGCAGCGCCTCGGCGGCGCGGCTGAGGGTGAAGATCACCGGGTGCTCGGCCGCGCCTTCACGCAGGGCGCGCAGTTCGGTCGCCCGATTTTCGGCCAGCTCCCCGTACAGCTGTTCGAGCCGGGCGCCATAGCGCTCTTTGAGCTTGGGCCGCAGCAGCTTTCCCACCCCGGAGAGCAGACCGCTGTCCTCACTGAACGGCTCCGTCTCGACCACGAAGTCGACGGGCACCTCGTAGGACTGCAACTCGCCGAGTCTGGCCGACTGGCGCAGGGATTCGCCCAGGGCGGCCTTCAGGCCGTCGGCGTCGCCGGCGAACCTCTCCGCGGCGTCGTCGGTCGGGACGACAACGGCCAACAGGTAGGGCCGCTCGCTGTTGCCGTAGACGAAGATCTGGCGCACCAGGGACGCGGTGGAGAACAGCGCTTCCAGGCGCGCCACGGCAACGAACTCGCCCTGGGCCAACTTCAGCACGTTGTTGCGCCGGTCGACGTAGGCGAGCCGGCCCGGCTCCAGCTCGGCCATCACGTCACCGGTGCGGTAGTAGCCCTCGGGATCGAAGGCTTTGGCGGTGACATCGGGCCGTTTAAAATATCCGGGCGTGGCGGTCAGCGACTTCACCAGTAACTCGCCTCGCGGATAAGGCTTGTCGGTGAGGAAGTAGCCCAGCTCGGGAACATCGATCAGCTTGTAGTCCAACACCGGCGGCTGGGTGATCCGGCCGTCCTTGGTCACCATGCCGACCTCGGTCAGCCCATATCCATCGAGAACGTGGACGTCCAAACAGGTTTCGATGAAAGCGCGCATCTCGGACGCCAGCGGCGCGGTGCCGCAGAAGGCGGTCACGATGCGTCCACCGAGGACCTGCTCGCGCAGCTCCACCCGCGCCTGCGCCTGTGCCGCGGCAGTGTCAACGCCCGCAACCTCGAATCGATCGACCGCGCTCTGGTAGCGCTGGTACAGCATCTCCGCCACCCGTGGCACCAGCCCCATTTCGGTGGGGCGCACCAGGTTCCAGTCGTCGAATAGGGTGGACAGGTCGCTCTCCGGGACGAAGTAACTGGTGCCGCCCGCCTGGAACGCCGTCGACAACGGTATCCGGCCGCCCAGGTGATTGAGCGGCATGAAATTCACGTTGATCACCGGGGTGTCGGGGAAGTCGGGCATCAGCTCGTTGGTCCACAGCCTGCACAGCATCCGCTCGGTGTACATGGCGCCCTTGGGCAACCCGGTGCTGCCCGAGGTGTACATGATCATGGCCAGCCGCTCGTCGGTGTCACCGGTGAACGTCGGCTCCGGAGGTAGGGTCCGGCCGCGTTCGATCGCACCATCGAGGGTCTCGATGGTGACGGCGATGCCGGCATTCGCCAGCTTCGCCTGCGCACGATCGACGGCCGCGCGCTGTTCGTCGACCTCGGGCCGGTAATCGAAGACCACGACCCGGCGCAACGACGGGCTACCCAGTGCCGCCTCGACGGCGAGGTCGAGATAGCCGACACCGGCGGCCAACGTGGCGGGCTCGACCTCCTCGATGATCGGCCTCAGCCGCGAGGCCGTCGTGTTGTGCTGCAGCGGCACGGTCACCAGCCCGAGGTAGGCACAGACCAAATCGATGGTGAGGTATTCGGCGCTCGCGAAACCGACGGTGGCGACAACGTCGCCGGGCGCAACGGGATTGGTGGCGTCGTGTCGCCATGCGCCGGCGATGGCGCGGACGTTGGCCCACAGCTCGCGGTAGGTCATGGTGTCGAATCGGGGCAGCAGTTGTGGGTCGGTTCGGCCGGTGGCGGGATCGGTGGTCAACGAGCGGGCCCGCCAGCCCAGGGCGGGCCGGTCGGCGTAGCCCTCGGCGAAGATTTCCAGGATCTGCGGCAGCCGCAGGCCGGGTTCACGCGCCGCGACCTGCACAGCGGCGTCGGGCTTGGTGGTGCGGAACTCCTCGTCGCGGGCATCCAGGTCGCGGATGCGGTCGGCTACGCGTTGGCGCGCCGCGCTGATCGGGCCTGTGGAGCTAACTTTCGCGCGCGTCGCGTCATCGGTCATTGCCCGCCTCTCGTTCAGAGCGTTCGTCTACCTGAACGAACCCCCGCGGGTGACGCTTCCGTTCAATGGCTGTGACGGTCGTCACACGGCGGCGGATGTCGGAGGGCCGCCGCGGATACGTCGTCGGCGCTCAGGCCACGACCTGAATGGGGTCGCCCACGTTCACCTCGTTGAAGTACCAGGCGGCGTTGTCGGGGCTGAGGTTGATGCAGCCATGGCTGACGTTGGCGTTGCCCTGGGAATCGACCGACCATGGGGCGGAATGCACGTAGACACCGCTCCAGGTGACGCGGACGGCGTACTGGGCGGTGATCTTGTATCCCTCGGGGGAGCTGAGCGGGATGCCGATGGTTCGCGAGTCCATCACCACGGTGCGCTGCTTTTCCAGCGCGGTGAAGCTGCCGATCGGGGTGGGCCGGCTCGGCTTGCCCATCGACGCCGGCATGCTGCGCAGCACCTCACCATTTCTGCTGACGGTGAAGGTGTGCTTGGAGATGCTGGCGACCCCGAGTAGCGCATCGCCGGTGTCGAAGCCCGTCGACAAGGCCTGCACGCCGACCGACACATGGCTGTGGGCCGGCCAATACTGGTTGGGCACCCACTGCACGACGGTGTTGTGAAGCCACTCGAAGTGTCCCGTGGTGCCGCTGGGCGACGTGACGTGGATCGACCGTTCGGCGGCGGCCCGGTCGGCCACCGGAGCGGTGAACGTGACCACCACCGGGTGGGCCACGCCCACTACCGCGCCGTCAGCGGGCAAAATCGAGGCGACCGCGGGGCTGGGTTGCGGCAACGGCATGGCGGCGGTGCTGCGGCCGACCGGCGCCACCAGGCCCGCAGCCGTGATCGCGACCATAACAAATAGATAACGAACACCCCGACGCATAGCGTCCACCCTTCGAGATGGTGCGATCAACACACCGATATTCTACTGGTTACCCACTCGTCACCGGTTTCAGCAAACAATGACAGGTCGGCCTGGCCGCCACGGTCACGATCCGATCACCGATTGGGTTCAACCTCGCGGGGGCGGCGAAATGGGTAACACCCTGCGGGTCGCCCATTGCTTGACTCGGGGCCACAATTCGCGTGAAACCGGCAGAGATACCGGGGTTTTCGCGGCCGGACCCGCGCGGTCCAGCTGATCGACCGAATTGATTGGAATAACCGCAGAAGTCGTGGGCCAAACGTTCGGGCTGGCCCGCCCGCCGGCGACGGGTTAGCCTCAGCGGGACCGGTGCCCCAGCGCCGAGCCCGAACCCGAGGAGTGCGGGTGCTCTTCCGCCAACTGGAGTATTTCGTCGCCGTCGCGTCCGAGCGGCACTTCGCCCGAGCGGCCGAGAAATGCTTTGTCTCCCAGCCGGCCCTGTCGGCCGCGATCGCCAAGCTGGAGCGAGAACTCAACGTCACGCTGATCAATCGCGGGCACAGCTTCGAGGGCCTCACGCCGGAAGGCGAGCGGTTGGTGGTGTGGGCCAGGCGGATTCTCGCCGAGCACGACGCGTTCAAGTCCGAAGTGGACGCCGTGCGCTCGGGCATCACCGGAACCCTGCGGCTGGGCACCGTTCCCACCGCGTCCACGACCGCGTCACTGGTGCTCTCGTCGTTTTGTTCGGCGCACCCGTTGGTGAAGGTGCACATCCTGTCCCGGCTCGCGGCCACCGAACTGTACCGGCGCCTGCGCGAGTTCGAGATCGATGCCGCCATCGTGCATGCGGCGCCCGACGAGGCCCACGAGGTGAACCTGGTTCCGCTGTATCAGGAGCGCTACGTCTTGTTGGCTCCCGCGGACATGGTGGGATCCGCCGTGGCGACGATGACCTGGGCCGAGGCCGCGCAGCTGCCGCTGGCGTTGCTCACACCGGACATGCGTGATCGGCAGATCATCGACAAAGCGTTCGCCGACCAGTCGATCGCAATCAGACCCCAGGTCGAAACCGATTCCGTCGCATCGTTATTCGCGCAGGCATCGGCGGGTAACTGGGCATCGATCGTGCCGCACACGTGGCTGTGGACGTCGCCGCTGGGGCCCGACATCCGGGCGGTGGAAATGGTCGATCCGGTGCTCAAAGCCGATGTCGCCCTGGCCACCAACTCCAGCGGGCCCGGATCGCCGATCGCCCGGGCGCTGGCTACGTCCGCCGGACAGCTTTCGCTGAACGCGTTTTTCGACGCGCAGCTGTTGGGCCTTATTCGCCGGCGCTGACCGCGACCGGCGGACGGGTGGCCGCGCTGGCCGGATTCAGGTTGGATAGGTGCCCGCTTTCCACGCCCGCCGCCGGGTCGAGTTCGCAGTCGATGAGCGACGGCGCCCCGGAGCCGATCGCCTCTGTCAGCGCCGTGCGCAGCTCCGATGGCGTGGTGACGTGATATCCCTTGCCGCCGAACGCCTCCGCGAGCAGCTCGTGGCGAGCCCGGGCGCTCAGCACGGTCGGGGCCGGATCGGATCCCGTCGCCGCCGCGCCGGTTGTCGCCTCGTCGCCGCGGTAGACGCCGCCGTTGTTGAGGATGACAACGGTCACCGGCAGGCGGTAGCGGCAGATGGTCTCGATCTCCATTCCGCTGAAGCCGAAGGCGCTGTCACCCTCGATCGCGACCACCGGCTTGCCGGTCTCGACAGCGGCGCCGATGGCATAGCCCATGCCGATGCCCATCACGCCCCAGGTGCCGGTGTCCAGCCGGTGCCGCGGCAGCTCCATGTCGATGACATTGCGGGCGAGATCCAGCGCGTTGGCCCCTTCGTTGACGAGATACACGTCGCGGTTGTCTTGTAGCACAGAGCGAATCGCGCCGAGCGCGTTGTAGAACCGCATGGGGTGGGGATCCTCGGCCAGGCGCTCGCTCATCTTGGCGTCGTTGCGCGCGGTGCGTTCGGCCAGTTCGCCGATCCACTCCGGCGGCGCGGTGATCGGACGCGCGGCCACACCGTCGCACAGCGCGGACATCACCGAGCCGATGTCGCCGGCCAGCGGCGCGGCGATCTGCTGGTTGCTGTCGAATTCGGACGCGGCGATGTCTACCTGCGCAAATCTGGCTTCCGGGTCCCATTGCGGCGACTCTCCATGGCCCAGAAGCCAATTCAGCCGGGCGCCGACCAGCAGCACCGCGTCGGCGCGCGAGATCGCCAGCGAGCGGGCGGCCCCGGCTGACTGGGGATGTGAATCGGGCAGCAGGCCCTTGGCCATCGACATCGGCAGGAACGGAATCCCGGTGGCCTCGACGAACTTCTGGATCACGTTGTCCGCCTGGGCATACGCGGCGCCCTTGCCGAGCACGATCAACGGCCGCCGCGCTTGGGCCAGCAGGCCGAGCGCGCGGTCGATCGCGTCCGGCGCCGGCAGCTGCCGGGGAGCGGGATCGATCACCCGCCAGACCGTCGCCGCCGCGGCGGCGACGTCCATCGCCTGGCTCAGGACCTCACTTGGGATGTCCAGGTAGACGCCGCCCGGTCGGCCGGAGACCGCGGTGCGAACGGCGCGCGCGACACCGCGCCCGATGTCCTCGATCCGGCCGATCCGGTAGGCCGCCTTGGCGAATGGCTTTGCGGCACTGAGCTGATCGAGGTCCTGGTAATCGCCGCGCTGCAGATCCACCAGCGCCCGGTTGCTGGAGCCGGAAATCTGGATCATCGGAAAGCAATTCGTCGTGGCGTTCGCCAGGGCGGGCAGGGCGTTGAGGAATCCGGGCCCGGAGGTGGTGAGACAGACGCCGGGACGCCGGGTGAGGAATCCGGCGGCGGCCGCGGCGTTGCCGGCCGAGGCCTCCTGCCGAAAGCCGATGTAGCGGATTCCCGACGCCTGCGCGACGCGGGCGAGGTCGGTGATCGGGATGCCGACGATGCCGTAGATCGTCTCGACGTCGTTGGCCTTCAGCGCGTCCACCACGAGGTGAAAGCCGTCGATCAGGCCCGTCGGGTTCGGAGATGCCGAAGCGGTGGACATGGGGCGACTCCTCGAATGCTGTGCGGTACTGCCTTGGCCATCACTGTGACCCCAGCGCACCCCGGGTGTCCAAGACGAGGCCACTATCCAACGATTTACAGCGTCTATCGTTGCAGATCAGCGCGATGCCACCGCGAGTCAATAGTCATCGGTTATCGATCGTGAGCGAATCGATATTGGACGCACCGAAAGGCCGCCCGGCAGGGTGGCATCGGTAGCAGGAGTGAAAGGAGCGCGGCGATGACAACCGACACGATCACCACCGGCGAGGGGTCGACGGGTTCCGCGAGCCCCGGTATCGCCGATCTGGTCGAGGCAGCGGCCCACCGGGCGCCGGAGGCGCGGGCCCTGGTCGTCACCGCCGAGCGCATCCCCGTCAGCTACCGCGAGGTGATCCGGTTGGTCGACGATCTGGCCGCCCAGCTGAAGGCCGGTGGCTTGCGCCCGGGCGACCGGGTCGCGCTGCGCGCCGGCAGCAACGCCGAATTCGTCATCGGTCTGCTGGCCGGGTCGCGCGCGGATCTCGTTGTGGTCCCACTGGATCCGGCCCTACCCGTCGCCGAGCAACGCGCCCGCAGCGCGGCGGTGGGCGCCCGGGCGGTGCTCGTCGACCAGGCCGCGGGCGTGGAGAGCGCCGCGCCGGATGGCTTGCCGTGGTGGCCGATCGCGGTGACCGTCTCCTCCGATGGCGGTGCCGCGGCGGTCAGCCTGGATGTCACCGCGGCGCCCGCGCGCGACGTGTCCACGCCGGAGGGGCTGCGCGACGAGGACGCCATGATCATGTTCACCGGCGGCACCACCGGTGTGCCCAAGATGGTGCCCTGGACGCGGCACAACGTCGCCCGCTCGGTGGCGGCCATCATCGCCGGCTACGGGCTGGGCCCGCGGGACGCGACGGTGGCGGTGATGCCGCTCTACCACGGGCACGGGCTGCTGGCCGCGCTGCTGGGCACCCTGGTGTCCGGGGGAGCGGTGCTGCTGCCCGCGCGCGGAAAGTTCTCGGCGCACACGTTCTGGGACGACATCGAGGCCGTCGGGGCCACCTGGTACACCGCCGTCCCGACGATCCACCAGATCTTGCTGGAGCGCGCCCGGACCGAGCAGCCGGGCGGGACGCACGCCCTGCGGTTCATCCGCAGCTGTAGCGCGCCGCTGACCGCCGAGACCGCGCAGGCACTGCACGACACGTTCTCGGCGCCGGTGGTGTGCGCATTCGGGATGACCGAGTCGACCCACCAGGTGGCGACGACCGCCATCGGCGGCGCGGGCAGCAGCGAAAACCCCGGTGCCACACCGGGTCTCGTCGGCCGCTCGTCAGGTCCGGAGATCCGGATCGTCGGGCCCGACGGCCAGGCGCTGTCCGCGGAGACCGTCGGCGAGGTGTGGCTGCACGGACCGACGGTGGTGCGCGGCTACCTCGGCGATCCGTCCATCACCGCGGCCAACTTCACCGACGGGTGGCTGCACACGGGCGACCTGGGCACCCTGTCGCCGGCCGGCGACCTCGTGATCCGCGGGCGCATCAAGGAACTCATCAACCGGGGCGGGGAGAAGATCTCGCCGGAGCGCGTCGAGGGCATCCTGGCCACCCACCCCGACGTGCTCGAGGTGGGCGTGTTCGGCATGCCGGACGAGCTGTACGGCGAGACCGTGGCCGCGGTCGTGGTCGCGCGGGGATCGGCCGCGCCCACGGCCGAGGAGCTGACGGCGTTTTGCCGTGACCGGCTGGCGCCCTTCGAGGTGCCGGCGGCGTTCCAGCTCGCCGACGAGCTGCCGCACACCGCGAAGGGGTCGCTGGACCGCCGCGCGGTGGCCGAGCGGTTCGGCCCTAGCGGGTCGCCGCCATCGGGCACGGCCTGAACGACGGGGTTCTAGACGGTCGCGTTCAGCCGGGCGGCCGCGGATTCCGGCATGGGTTCGTACCGGGCGAACGAGCGGGTGAACGAGGCGGCGCCGTGCGCCAGGGACCGCAGGTCGATCGCGTAGCGGGTCAACTCCACCTGCGGCACCTCGGCCTTGACCACGGTGCGCTCGTTGCCCGCGGTGTCGGAGCCGAGCACCCGGCCGCGCCGGCTGGACAGGTCACCCATCACCGCACCGACGAAATCGTCGGGCACCAAAACCGAGATCTCGTCGATGGGCTCGAGCAGTGCCACCTTGGTCGCCGCGGCGGCCTCGCGCAGCGCCAGCGAGCCCGCCATCTGGAATGCGAAGTCCGACGAGTCGACGCTGTGCGCCTTACCGTCGAGCAGGGTGACGCGGATGTCGACCACCGGATAGCCCGCATGCACGCCCTTCTCCATCTGCGCCCGCACACCCTTCTCCACGCTCGGAATGAACTGCCGCGGCACCGCTCCGCCGACCACCTTGTCGACGAATTCGAACCCGGAGCCCTCCGGCAGCGGCTCCACCTCGATGTCGCACACCGCGTACTGGCCATGCCCGCCCGACTGCTTGACGTGACGGCCGTGCCCTTTTGCCTTGCCGCCGAACGTTTCTCGCAGCGGAACCCGCAGCTCCACGGTGTCGACGGTGACGCCGTACCGATTGGCCAGCGCGTCGAGCACGACACCGGCGTGCGACTCGCCCATGCACCACAGCACGACCTGGTGCGTTTCGGGATTCTGCTCGATCCGCAGCGTCGGATCCTCGGCGGCCAACCGCCCCAGTCCCACCGACAGCTTGTCCTCGTCGGTCTTGGCGTGCGCCGCAATCGCGACCGGCAGCAGCGGCTCGGGCATGGTCCAGGGCTTCAACACCAGCGGCTCCGACTTGTCCGAGAGTGTGTCACCGGTTTCGGCGCGGCTCAGTTTGCCGATCGCGCAGATGTCTCCCGCCACCACTTCCGCGGCGGGGCGCTGCTGTTTGCCCAGCGGGAAGGACAGCACCCCGATGCGCTCGTCCTCGTCGTGGTCGGGATGCGCGTGGCCGGTGGAGTCGAAGCCGTTGCGCGCCCCGAAGAACGACGCAAAATGGCCCGACACATGAACCGTCGCGTCGGGCCTGATGGTGCCGGAGAACACCCGGACAAGGCTGACCCTGCCCACGTACGGGTCCGACGTCGTCTTCACCACCTCCGCGAGCAACGGCGCGTCCGGTGCACATTTGAGGCTGGCGTGTGGCGCGCCGACCTGTGTGAAGACCTCAGGCAGCGGGTGTTCCATCGGCGACGGAAAGCCGCGTGTGGCGACCTCCAGCAATTCCAGGGTGCCCACGCCGGTGCTGCTGCAGACCGGGATCACCGGAAAGAACGTCCCCCGGGCGACGGCGCGCTCCAGGTCCTGGATCAGCACGGATTCGTCGATGGCCTCGCCGCCGAGATAGCGCTCCATCAGCGACTCGTCCTCGGACTCCTCGATGATTCCCTCGATCAGGGCGCCGCGCGCCTCCTCGATCTGCCCGGCGTCGGAGGGATTCGGTGGCACTACGGTGCGAGTGCCGTCGCTGTACTCGTAACGGGTCTGCGACAGCAGTCCGATCAGGCCGTGGCAGGACGGCAGGTCGGTGGGCAGATACAGCGGTAACACCTTGTCGCCGAACGCATTCTGAGCGGCGGCCAGCGCGTCGGAGTAGTTCGCCCGGGTGTGGTCGAGCTTGGTGATCACCACGGCGCGGGGCATGCCGACCTGGTTGCATTCCTGCCACAGCGATTTGGTCGGCTCGTCGACGCCCTCGTTGGCCGCGATGACGAACAGCGCGCAATCCGCGGCGCGCAGCCCGGCCCGCAACTCGCCGACGAAGTCGGCATATCCGGGGGTGTCGACCAGGTTCACCTTGATGCCGGCGTGCGACAGGGACGCCACGGCCACGCCCACCGATCGTTGTTGGCGGATCTCGGCGTCGTCGTAGTCGCAGACCGTGCTGCCGTCGGCGACCGAGCCGCTCCGGGTCAGCACGCCGGCGGCGACCAACAGCGCTTCTACGAGTGTGGTTTTGCCGCCACCCGACGGACCCACCAGCACGACGTTGCGAATCTGGTCCGGACCGTCGGCGGTGGGAGCGCTCCCCGCTCCTTGGGACGTATTTGTCCTGTCGGCCATGGCTTTCCTCCAGGTTGCCCAGGCGCGCCGTTGCGGACCTGGTTAGCACCTATCTAGCTACCATTCACCCAACTTCGGTCGACCACAAGACCGTCGGGCCAGATCAGGTACCCGGGGCCAGGCCGCGGCTGTCGGGGCGCCGCTCAGTAATGCCAGCTGGACCAACGCTGCACCGCGACCTCGATCACCGGGCCGTCCAGCGAAACCGATTGGTATTGAGGGTATTTCGCGCGCAACAGGCGGCGGCCGAGCTCGATGGTGTCCCCGTCGGTGTGGACGGTCGCGAGGCCGTCGGCGCGCACCCACCACAGCTGGGTCCAATCGTCGGCGTAGTGATCGACGAGCAGGCTGACCCGGGGGTTGTCGTCGATGTTGGCCAGGCGGCGCAGCCGCCGCGTCGTTTTCGGTTTCGCGTCGACGGCCGTGTAGACCACGTCTTGCGCGCCGGCGGCGACCGCGAAGACCACCGGCACCAGGTGCGGCACGCCACCGGGCGCGACCGTGGCCAGCCGGGCTACCGGGGAACGGGTGAAGCTGGCCTTGGGGTCGAATTCGCCCACCGGGCCAGCTTAGGACGAGCGGCAAATAGCGACGGGAAGCCGATGAGGCGCGTCAGACCTGGCACATGCCGTGCATAGCTACCTGCATTACGGTTATATACACACAAATGTGCCGCCAGATCCCTGAGGCCGGGACAGTTTGTTCTTTACCGCGAAGCAGGAGGGTGACACCGATGAGCAAATCGCAGCACCGCCCGGTCTTGTGGTCATGGTTGCTCAGCGTGCTGACCGTGGTTGCACTGGGCCTCGGCCTGGGGTCCGGGGTGGGCCTCGCGCCGGCGTCGGCGGCGCCGTCGAATTTCGTGCTCGACCGGTTCACCGACCGTCCCCAAGCGCCGCTCGACCCGTCGGCGATGGTCGGTCAAGTCGGGCCGCAGGTGGTCAACATCGACACCAAATTCGGCTACAACAACGCGGTCGGCGCCGGAACCGGCATCGTGATCGATCCCAACGGCGTCGTCCTGACCAACAACCACGTGATCTCCGGCGCCACCGACATCAGCGCATTCGATGTCGGCAACGGGCAGACCTACGCCGTTGACGTGGTCGGCTACGACCGCACGCAGGACATCGCGGTGCTGCAACTGCGCGGCGCGAGCGGCCTTCCCACCGCCGCGATCGGGGGCGAGGCCACGGTGGGGGAGCCCATCGTCGCGCTCGGCAACGTCAACGGCCAGGGCGGCACGCCCAACGCGGTGACCGGCAAGGTCGTCGCGCTGAACCAGAGCGTCTCGGCGACCGACACGCTGACCGGCGCGCAGGAAAGCCTGGGCGGCCTGATCCAGGCGGACGCCCCGATCAAGCCGGGCGACTCCGGTGGGCCGATGGTGAACAACGCCGGCCAGGTGATCGGCGTGGACACTGCCGCCACCGACAGCTACAAGATGTCGGGCGGGCAGGGCTTCGCCATTCCGATCGGGCGCGCGATGGGAGTTGCCGGACAGATCCGCTCGGGCGCCGGCTCGAACACGGTGCACATCGGTCCCACCGCCTTCCTCGGCCTGGGTGTGATGGACAACAACGGCACCGGCGCGCGCGTGCAACGGGTGGTCAACACCGGTCCCGCCGGCGCCGCCGGGATCGCGCCCGGCGACCTCATCACCGGCGTCGACAATGTCGCGATCACCGGCGCGACATCCATGACCGAGGTGCTCGTCCCGCATCACCCCGGGGACACCATCACGGTGCACTACCGGTCCAACGACGGTGGCGATCGCACCGCCAACATCACCCTGGCGGAGGGACCACCGGCCTGACATCCGCGCCGACAGGACGCTACCGGTGGCGAATTCATTTGCTGGCGGGCGTGTTTCGTCGTAAGCGTGGGGGTGTGATTCCGAAAGTCGCCCCCAGGGTACCCGTGGCATCGTGGATTTGATGAACGACGCAAGAGAAGCTGTCGAGCACCATCCCGAAGGTGGCAGTCACGTCCAAGACGGCGTGGTCGAACACCCTGACGCCGAGGACTTCAACAACGCCGCCGCGTTGCCCACCGACCCCACCTGGTTCAAGCACGCGGTGTTCTACGAGGTCCTGGTCCGGGCGTTCTTCGACGCCAACGCCGACGGTGCCGGTGACCTGCGCGGCCTGCTGGCACAGCTGGACTACCTGCAATGGCTGGGCATCGACTGCATCTGGCTGCCGCCCTTCTACGACTCGCCGCTGCGCGACGGCGGATATGACATCCGGGACTTCTACAAGGTGCTGCCCGAGTTCGGGACGGTCGAGGACTTCGTCGCGCTGCTCAACGCCGCGCACGAGCGGGGCATTCGCGTCATCACCGACCTGGTGATGAACCACACCTCGGACTCGCACCCCTGGTTTCAGGAGTCGCGGCACGACCCCGACGGCCCGTACGGCGATTACTACGTGTGGAGCGACACCGCCGAGAAGTACACCGACGCCCGGATCATCTTCATCGACACCGAGGAGTCGAACTGGACCTTCGACCCGGTGCGCAAGCAGTTCTACTGGCACCGGTTCTTCTCGCACCAGCCCGACCTGAACTACGACAACCCGGCCGTGCAGGAAGCCATGATCGACGTGCTCCGGTTCTGGCTTGAGCTGGGCATCGACGGGTTCCGCCTGGACGCGGTGCCCTACCTGTTCGAGCGCGAGGGCACCAACTGCGAGAACCTGCCCGAGACGCACGCCTTCCTCAAGCGCGTCCGCAAGGTCATCGACGACGAGTTCCCGGGCCGGGTGCTGCTGGCCGAGGCCAACCAGTGGCCCGCCGACGTCGTCGAGTACTTCGGCGACGCCACCACCGGCGGCGACGAATGCCACATGGCGTTCCACTTCCCGCTGATGCCGCGCATCTTCATGGCGGTGCGCCGGGAATCGCGCTTTCCGATCTCGGAGATCCTGGCCCAGACGCCCGAGATCCCGGACATGGCGCAGTGGGGGATCTTCCTTCGCAACCACGATGAGTTGACGCTGGAGATGGTCACCGACGAAGAGCGTGACTACATGTACTCCGAATACGCCAAGGACCCGCGGATGAAGGCGAACGTCGGCATCCGCCGCCGGCTGGCGCCGCTGCTGGACAACGACCGCAACCAGATCGAGCTGTTCACCGCGCTGCTGCTGTCGCTGCCCGGCTCGCCGGTGCTGTATTACGGCGACGAGATCGGCATGGGCGACGTGATCTGGCTGGGTGACCGCGACGGGGTGCGCACGCCGATGCAGTGGACGCCGGACCGCAATGCGGGCTTCTCGAAGGCCAACCCCGGCCGGCTCTACCTGCCGCCCAGCCAGGACTCCGTCTACGGATATCAGGCGGTCAACGTGGAGGCCCAGCGCGACACCTCGACGTCGCTGCTCAACTTCACGCGGACGATGCTGGCCGTGCGGCGCCGTCACGAGGCCTTCGCGATCGGGTCCTTCGAAGAGCTGGGCGGCTCGAACCCGTCGGTGCTGGCCTTCGTGCGGCAGGTGTCCGAGGACGGTGACACCGTGCTCTGCGTCAACAACCTCTCGCGTTTCCCTCAGCCGATCGAGCTGAATCTGCAGCAGTGGAGCGGATGCACGCCGGTCGAGCTGACCGGGCAGGTGGAGTTCCCGCGCATCGGTCACCTGCCCTACCTGCTCACCCTGCCGGGACACGGGTTCTACTGGTTCCAGCTGACCGGATGTGAGGAGGACGCATGACGACGACACAGCCGGCGACGATGCGCAGCGGAGCCGATGATAAGGAGTGGCGCAAATGACTCAGCCGGCCAAGCTGCCCTGGTCTGAGTGGCTTCCACAGCAACGCTGGTACGCCGGACGCAATCGCGAACTGACCGGGGCCGAGGCGAGCGTGGTCGTTCCGCTCGACGACGGCCTCGACCTGGTGCTCGTCGACTGCGACTACGCCGACGGCTCCCGCCACCGATACCAGGTGATCGTGCGGTGGGATGCCGCCCCGGTTTCCGAGTACAGCAGCGTCGCGACCATCGGCGCCGCCGATGACCGGACCGGTTTCGACGCGATGTACGACGCCGACGCGCCGCAGTTTCTGCTCTCGCTCATCGACACGTCGGCCTCGCGCGGTGACGCGTCGGGCATCGAGGTGAAATTCGCCAAGGAGCCGGATGCGGTGCTGCCGCTGCAGGCGATGGCGCACGTATCGGACGCCGAACAGTCCAACACCAGCGTCATCTTCGACCGAGACGCCATCTTCAAGGTCTTCCGTCGGGTCAGCAGCGGGATCAACCCGGACATCGAGCTGAACCGTGTGCTCGGCCGGGCCGGCAACCCGCACGTCGCGCGGCTGCTGGGCACCTACGAGATGACGGGTCCGGACGGCGGCGCCGACGCGGCGTGGCCGTTGGGCATGGTGACCGCGTTCGCCGCGAACGCCGCCGAGGGCTGGGCGATGGCCACCGCCAGCGTCCGTGACCTGTTCGCCGAGGGTGACCTGTACGCGTACGAGGTCGGCGGCGACTTCGCCGGTGAGTCCTACCGCCTCGGCGAGGCGGTGGCGTCGGTGCACGCGACCCTGGCCGAAACGCTCGGAACCTCGCAGGCCGCTTTTCCGGTGGACAACGTGCTCGCTCGGCTGTCGGCGACCGTGGCCCTCGTTCCCGAGCTCAGGGAGCACGCGGCAACGATCGAGGAGCGGTTCCAGAAGCTGGTCACCGAGCAGATCACCGTGCAGCGTGTCCACGGCGATCTGCACCTGGGCCAGGTGCTGCGCACGCCGGAGAGTTGGCTGCTGATCGATTTCGAGGGCGAACCGGGGCAGCCGCTCGAGGAGCGACGCGCGCCCGATTCGCCGTTGCGCGACGTGGCCGGCGTGCTGCGGTCGTTCGAGTACGCCGCTTACGGGCCGCTGGTGGACCAGGCGGACGACAAGCAGTTGGCCGCGCGGGCCCGCGAATGGGTCGAGCGCAACCGGACGGCGTTCTGCGACGGCTATGCGGCCGCCTCCGGGATCGACCCGCGCGACTCCGCGCTGCTGCTGGCCGCCTACGAGTTGGACAAGGCCGTTTACGAGGCCGGCTACGAGGCGCGGCACCGGCCGGGTTGGCTACCAATTCCGTTGCGCTCCATCGCTCGTCTCGCGGGCTAGCCTCGCGTCCGCTGCGCGCGCCGCGGCCGTCTGGAAGCATGTGCGTGTGCCGAGTGAGATCTACAACAGCGAGTCGCGGTTGTCGTGGGTGCTTGCGGCGCTCGCGGGCGTGCTGGGGGCCACCGCCTTCACCCACTCCGCCGGCTACTTCGTGACCTTCATGACCGGCAACGCCCAGCGCGCGGTGCTCGGGTATTTCCGCGGCGACGTGCTGCTGTCGGCCACGGCGGGCGTGTTGATCGTCTGCTTCGTCGCGGGCGTGGTGGTTGCGTCGGTCTGCCGGCGGCATTTCTGGGTGGCCCACCCGCACGGCCCGACCGTCCTGACGACATTCAGCCTGGCGGCGGCCACCCTTGTCGACGTCATCGACGAGGGCTGGGAAGAAAATCTGCTCGACTTCGCACCGATCATGTTGGTGGCCTTCGGGATTGGCGCGTTGAACACGTCGTTCGTCAAGGACGGCGAGGTGTCGGTCCCGCTGAGCTACGTGACCGGCACGCTGGTGAAGATGGGCCAGGGGATCGAGCGCCACATCGCCGGCGGATCCGCGGCAGATTGGCTGGGCTATTTCCTGCTGTTCGCCAGCTTCACGGTGGGCGCGACGGCCGGCGGCTTCATCAGCACGCTGGTCAACGGGACGTGGATGCTGGTGGTGGCCACCGTCGTGTGCGCGCTGACCACCGGCTACACGTACTTCCACTCCGATCGCCGGGCTCTGCTCGACGAGGCGTGAAAAGGAGCATCGGCAGTAGCGCTGACCGGTGCGCTACTGCCGATGCTGGTCTTGGCCTCAGGCCGCGGGAGGGTTAGCGGTGGGCGCGCTAGCCGGGGCGGCGTTGACCGTGTTGAGGGTTTGCAGGATGTCGGGCTTCATCGCGACCAACTGCTGGTTCCAGTAGGGCCAGGAGTGCGTCCCGTTGGCCGGGAAGTTGAACACCCCGTTGCGTCCGCCCGCGGCCACGTAGTTGTTCTGGAACTGCTCGTTGGTGCGCAGCGTCATGCCCTCCAGGAATTTCGCCGGCATGTTGTCGCCGCCGAGGTCGCTGGGGGTGCCGTTACCGCAGTAGACCCAGATTCGGGTGTTGTTGGCCACCAGTCGCGGAATCTGGACCATCGGGTCGTTGCGCTTCCACGCCGGGTCGCTGGACGGACCCCACATGCTGTTGGCGTTGTAGCCGCCCGCATCGTTCATCGCCAGCCCGATCAGAGTGGGCCACCACCCCTCGGACGGGTTGAGGAAGCCCGACAGCGCGGCGGCGTACGGGAACTGCTGCGGGTAGTAGGCGGCCAGGATCAGCGCGGAACCGCCCGACATCGACAGGCCCACGGCCGCGTTGCCGGCCGGCGAAACCTGCTTGTTGGACTGCATCCACATCGGCAGTTCCTGGGTCAGGAACGTCTCCCACTTGTAGGTGTAGTTCTGCCCGTTACCCGAGGACGGCTGATACCAGTTGCTGTAGAAGCTCGACTGGCCACCGACCGGCATGATCACCGACAGGCCGGACTGGTAGAACTCCTCGAAGGCGGGGGTGTTGATGTCCCAGCCGTTGTAGTCGTCCTGCGCACGCAGGCCGTCGAGCAGGTACACGGCGTGCGATCCGCCGCCCTGGAACTGGACCTTGATGTTGCGGCCCATCGACGGCGACGGCACCTCGAGGTACTCCACTGGAAGTCCGGGCTTGGAGAAGGCCCCCGCGACAGGCGACCCGCCGGAGGCTACGGCGAGAGCGGACAGCAGGGAGGCCCCCATAGCCGCGATCGCCAGTCGGCGCGGCATGGTAGCCGCTGCGCCACGCAACTTTTCGAAGAACGACATAGCTCTCTACCCATCCCAACTCTCATCTGCCGCATGGTGCGGTCGAATCTGTTCTCGGGGAGTGAAACACAACGGGACGGCCGAATTCGGTTGTCGTGGCCGGGTTGTCAGATCGCGGTTAGCTAACGATTGGGCCTCGCCCGGAAATCGTCACGGTCGGGTCACGATCGGCTCTCGGATCGATGCGATCGTCTTGCGGTGCGCGAGCGGATGCGCTATCGCCGCCCCGATGTATCAGGCGACCAGGCGGCGCAAAAGCGTTGATGCCGTGATGATTCCGAGCACGGCCGCCACCGCAAGCACGACGATGTCCGCGGGGTTGAAGGACGTGCCGATCAGCAGCGCGCGCAGCGCGTTCACCTCGTAGCTCAGTGGATTGACCTTGCTCAGCACGTGCAGCCATGCCGGCATGATGTCGACCGGATACAACGCGTTGGACGCGAAGAACAGCGGCATGGTGATCGCCTGGCCGATGCCCATCAGGCGGTCGCGACTGCGCACCAGGCCGGCCAGCGTCATCGACAGGCACGCGAAGAACGCGGAGCCGAGCATGACGATGGCCATCGCCGCCACGATCCGCAGCGGATTGACCGTCAGGCCGACACCCATCACGTACGCCAGTGCGAGCACCCCGACCACCTGGGCCACCGAACGGACCCCGGCGGCGAACGCCTTCCCGGTGATCAGCGCCGACGCCGGAGCCGGCGTCACCATGAGTTTGGCCAGCACCCCGGCGTCCCGATCCCAAATGATCTGTATCCCATAGAAAATGGAGATGAACAGTGCCGACTGGGCGATGATCCCCGGCGCCAGAAACGCCAGGTATGACACGGACCCGGTGGGGATGACATGGAGGTGGCTGAACGTGGTCCCGAAGATCAACAGCCACAGCGCGGGCTGGACCATCCGGGTGACCAGCTCGGTCCGGTCGTGTTGCAGCTTCTGCAGTTCGACGATCGCGAACGCTCCGATGCGGCTGGACAGCGCGCCTACTCGTTGCCAGCCGCGCGGTGCGCGAATCAGGGTGCCCGCCACGGCGTTATCAACCGACACGGCGCGCCACCTTTCTGCTGGAACGGATTTCGCGGATGGACCCGTTGGCCTCCGATGAATCCTCTTCCTCGTCCAGGCTTGATGCCGCGTAGTGGCGGAACACGTCCTCGAGGGTGGCGTCCGGCGACACCTTGGAAACCCGGGCCTTCAGCTTGTCGGGGGTGCCGACGGCGCGCAGCTGACCGCGGTGCATCAGGGCGACCCGGTCGCACAGCGCGTCGGCCTCCTCCATGTAGTGGGTGGTCAGCAGCACGGTCATGCCGAACTGCGCCTGCATCTTCTGCACCTGAGCCCACACGCCGTCGCGCGCGATGGGATCCAGGCCGACGGTGGGTTCGTCGAGCACCAGCAGCGACGGGCGGTTGACCAGTGCCTGTGCCACCTCGAGGCGGCGCACCATGCCGCCGGAGTAGGACGACGCCAGCCGGTCGGCCACGTCGATGAGATCCATCGCGGCCAGCGCCTGATCGACGCGATCGGCGCGCTCGTTGCGCGGCACCCCGTACAAGCGGGCGAACCACTGCACGTTCTGCCGCCCGGTCAGTGCGGGCTCGATCGAAAGCTGTTGCGGCACATAGCCGATATTGCTTCTGATGTCGGTGGTCTGGCGGCGCGCGTCCATTCCGAAAATGCGCAATTCGCCGTGCTGCACCGGGGTCAGCGTGGTCAGCATCCGGACCATGGTCGTCTTCCCGGCGCCGTTGGGCCCCAGCAGGCCCAGGGTTTCCCCGGGCCGCACCTGCAGCGTCACATCGTCGACGGCGGTGAACTGGCCATAGCGATAGGTCAGGTTGCGGCCGTCGACCGCCATCGGCAGCGATCCGCTCATGATCGCCGCTCCCGCAGTTTTCGGGTCATCGTGTCGAGGACCTCCAATCCCTTTGTCAAAGCCTCGATTTGGCCGTCGTCGAGCTCGTCGATCACCTCGGAGAGCAACGCCCGCCGGGTGGCGCGGGACGCGTCGACGATCTGCTGGGCGGGCTCGGCCAGCCGCAGCTGACACACCCGGCGGTCGGTATCGCCCGCAGTACGCAGCAGCAGGCCGTCGGACACCAGCTTGGTGACCAGGGTCGAGGCGGTGTTGGGCACCAGCCCGAGCTCGGCGGCCGCGGCGCTGACCGAAATCCCCGGCCGGCGCCCGACCAGCCACAACAGCTCCGACTGCGACTCGGAAAGCCGCGACGCATCGAACCCACGGCCGGCCGACCTGCGGAGTTGCCGGCGGAACCTGCCGACCACACCGAACAGCTGGCCTGCCACATCAATGCGCGATTGCATATGCACCATAATACCTCTGTAGCCGAGCTATCTATATGCGCAAGCTGTGTTGCATTTATGTACCCGTTACCTCGCCGTCGTCGACGCGGGCGGTCATGTAGGTGCAGAACGGTTGGCGGCGGCGATCCGTCGGTGACCCGGGATTGAGCAAGCGCAACCCGGTTCCGGTGGTGGTGTCCCACGGGATGTGGCTGTGCCCGAACACCAGCACCTGGCTGTCGGGGTAGAGCCGCGACATCCGCGCGTCGCGTCCGGTTGCCGCGCCGGTCTCGTGTACGACGGTGAAACGCACCCCCGCCAGCGTCGCGTCCGCGCGTTCGGGCAACCGCGCCCGCAAGGCCGGCCCGTCGTTGTTTCCCCAGCAGCCGATCAGTCGGGCCGCCCGGCTTTCCAGCTCATCGAGGAACTCCGGTGCTATCCAGTCGCCGGCGTGCACGACGACGTCGGCCTCGGCCACCTCGTCCCAGACCGGTGCGGGCAGGGCGCGGGCCCGTTTGGGGATGTGGGTATCGGCGATCAGCAGTAACCTCACAGCCCCATCTTGCGCCGGCGGTCGTCACGTCGGCGACGGTGCGTGTCGAACAGCAGGCCGAGGCCAATCGTGCTGCCGGCCTTGCCGATCGAACGCAGGTCGCTGGCGACCATCGACATCATCGTGAAAGCGCGCGTGACGAGGTACCGACCGGTCCGGGCTCGAACTCCACTCATACCCCATGCTGTACCCCCTGGGGTATCGTCTAGCACCATAAATATACCCAGCCGGGTATGGTATGAAGGAGTTATGGCAAACGAAGATCGCGGCAGTTCTCCGCTGGACGGCGAGGTCGCCAGACACAACCAAGGCGACATCGATGCCGTCCTGGCTCGGTTGCGCCGGGCGCAGGGTCAGCTCGGTGGCGTCATCTCGATGATCGAGCAGGGGCGTAGCTGCAAAGACGTCGTCACCCAGCTGGCGGCGGTATCACGGGCCCTGGACCGCGCGGGCTTCAAAATCATCGCGTCCGGCCTGCGCGACTGCATCATGCCGTCGGAGAACCAGTCCGACGGTGCCGCGCCATTGTCGATGGACGAGCTGGAAAGACTGTTTTTGAGCCTGGCCTGACGGCCCAGGATTTGAGGAAGGGGAAGGGCAGATGTCCTCCACCGAAAGTGATCGCACCGACCCGACCGTGACGCTGTGGCTGGACCCGGTGTGTCCGTTCTCGTGGAACACCGCCCGATGGCTGCGCGCCGTGGCCGAGACGACCGGATTGGTGATCGACTGGCAGTTGATGAGCCTGGCGGTGCTCAACGAGGGGCGCGAACTGCCACCCGCCCAGCAGGCGCGCATGCGGGACTCGCAGCAGATCGGCCGGCTGATGGCCGCCGTAGCGCGCGAGCACGGCGTCGCGGGATGGGCTGCCGCGTATTTCGCCTTCGGCGAGCGATATTTCGACCGCTCAGAACCCGTCAGCGCCAACCTCGTCGCGCAGCTTCTGATGGCGGCCGGGGCTCGGGGCGCCACGGCGTCGGCGGTCTCCGACGCATCCCTGGACGACGTCGTCCGGGCGCAACATCAGGCGGGCCAACAGGCGCTGGGCGAGACCGGCGGCAGCCCGATACTGCGGATCGGCGAACACACATTCTTCGGGCCGGTGCTCAAGGCGCTGCCGGATGCGCAGGCCGCGACCGCTGTGTTCGACGCGGTTGCCACTTTGGCCGCAACTCCGCAGTTCGCCCAGCTGCAGCGGCCGCGCACCGCGGCCTAGCCGGGCACGCGGCGACGAGGCATGGGCCGGTTCAACGGTGAAAATGAGGAGGAAAGAGTGAGATCGGCATTGAGCACCACGCTACACACCTCGTTCGAGGACGCGGTGGAACGGACCACAAAAGCGTTGGCGGAACAAGGTTTTGGCGTGCTGACTACGATCGACGTGAAGGCCACGCTGAAGCAGAAGCTCGGCGAGGAGATGGAGAACTATCTCATCCTGGGCGCCTGCAACCCGACGCTTGCGCATCGCGCGCTGGGCGTCCACCGCCAGATCGGCCAGTTGTTGCCGTGCAACGTGGTGGTGCGGTCCGACCCCGCCGGCGATGCCGATGCGGTTTTGGTGGAGGCGATGGATCCCCAGCTCATGGTCAAGCTGACCGGAGACCAGGCGGCGCTGCAGGAGGTTGCCGACCAGGCCACCGCCAAGCTGCAAGCCGCGATCGGCGCGCTCGGATAAATGCCGCGGCCGCGGCGGTGAGCGGCGTCAATCCTGGCTGCGGGCTTCGGCGCCCGACTCACCGGCGTCGAAGGAATCATCCGAACCCGCCGCGCCCACATACGAGCCGTCCTCCTCGCCCGCGGCGGCGCGGGATTGGGTCTGGTGCGTCTCAGGGTCCACGTCTTCCTCGGCTTTGTGGCCCTTGTGATCTGACATGATGGCTTCCTTTTCTGTGGAGGCAAGGTTCCGGAGGGATTCCCGCGACGCCTTACGTGTAACGGGCGGGCAGGGTCGGCTAGCGTGCCGACAGCGGCCAGGGGTGCATGAGCAACACCGGTCGACCGGTGCCGCCGGTGTCGTCGACGTGCAGGTGGGTGTCCTTGAGAATGCCGTGGTGCGCGATCACATCGGGCATGCAGTGGCCTTCCGCGAGGTTGGGGTCGAGTCGCCTTCCGGCTACTACCCGCGACGGCCGTGGACAAACCGTGCCGCGGATCGGCCGGATGGCCGGGGCGTGGACGCCCGGCGCTATTGTTAGCAGCCGAAGCCAAGGAGAAACGTCAATGCGCACCTTTGAATCAGTCACCGAACTCGCCGCCGCCGCGGGTGAAACCCTCGGGCACAGCGACTGGGTCACCATCACCCAGGACGACGTCAACCTGTTCGCCGATGCGACCGGCGATCACCAGTGGATCCATGTCGATCCGGAGCGGGCCGCGTCAGGTCCGTTCGGCAAGACCATCGCCCACGGTTTCATGACCTTGGCGTTGCTGCCGCAACTGCAGCACCAGATCTACACCGTCAACGGCATCAAGCTCGCAATCAACTACGGCCTCAACAAGGTTCGGTTCCCCGCCCCGGTCCCGGTCGGCTCCCGGGTGCGCGCGCAGAGTTCGTTGGTCAGCGTCGACGACGTGGGCAACGGCGCCGTGCAGGCGACGCTTTCGACCACCGTCGAGATCGACGGTTCGGCCAAGCCGGCGTGTGTGGCCGAAAGCGTGGTTCGTTTCGTCGCCTGACGCAGCGTCCCTAGAACTCGGCGACCGCGTGTTCCAGCCGCTCGGCCAGCCGAGCCTGCGCTTCGGCGCGCCGGGTCGGGATGTGGGCCGACGGGAAAGGCGTTGTCACCGGCTCGTATTCACGCAGGGTCCGGCGGGCGACCGTCATCTTGTGCAGCTCGGTGGCGCCGTCGGCGATGCCGAGCGACTCGGCGGCCACCAACATCTTGACGAACGGCATCTCGTCGGAGACGCCGAGCGCGCCGTGCAGGTGCAGCGCGCGCTGCGCGACGTCGTGCAGCACCTGGGGCATCGCGACTTTCACGGCCGCGATGTCGCGGCGCACCTTCTGGTAGTCGTCGTGCTTGTCGATCAACCAGGCGGTGCGCAACACCAGCAGCCGGAACTGCTCGATCTGAATCCAGCTGTCGGCGATCTTCTCCTGCGTCATCTGGAAGTCGGACAGGTGGCCGTGCCGGGTCTTACGTGACACGGCGCGTTCGCACATCATGTCAAAGGCCTTGCGCGCCAGCGCGATCGTGCGCATCGCGTGGTGGATGCGGCCGCCGCCCAGCCGGGTCTGTGCGATCATGAACGCCGCACCCTCGCCGCCGAGCACGTGATCGGCCGGCACCCGGACGTCGTTGTAACGGACGTAGCCGTGCGAACCGTGCTTCGACTCGCCGCCCACTCCGACGTTGCGAACGATCTCGATCCCCGGCGTCTCGCCCGGAACGATGAAGAGCGACATCTTCTCGTACGTGCGGGCATCGGGCTTGGTCACCGCCATGACGATGAAGAACGACGCGTGCCTGGCGTTGCTGGAGAACCACTTCTCCCCGTTGATGACCCAGTCGTCCCCGTCGCGGGTCGCGCTCGTCACGAACATCCCGGGATCCGAGCCGCCCTGTGGTTCGGTCATCGAGTAGCACGAGGTGATCTCGCCATCCAGCAACGGCTGCAGGTAGCGGGCCTTCTGCTCGTCGGTGCCGAACAGCGCAAGGATCTCGGCGTTGCCGGAATCCGGCGCCTGGCAGCCGAAAACCGAAGGCGCCCAACGGGAGCGCCCGAGTATCTCGTTGAGCAGGGCGAGCTTGACCTGGCCGAAGCCCTGACCGCCGAGTTCGGGGCGCAGGTGCGCGGCCCACAGACCCTGGTCCTTCACCTGCTGCTGCAAGGGCCGCAGGATGGCCATCATCTCGGGATTCTTCTTGTCGTACGGATCAAGCGCGACCAGGTCGAGCGGTTCCAGCTCGTCGGTCATGAATTTTTCGACCCAGTCCAGCTTTGCCTGGTATTCGGGGTCCGTTTCGAAGTCCCACACGGTGGCCGACCAATCCCCGGCGCAACGCCGCGCCGGACTCGTTGATAAAGCCATCCCATCCTAGAGCGGGGCGTTCACCCCGGTTCCGCCAAGGACCTATTCGTGCGCACCGCGGGTGTCGATGATCCGCTGGGCGATGTCGACCAGTTTCATCTGGTTCTCCTGCGAGAGCGTCCGGAGCAAGTCGAAGGCCCGCACGTCGTCCACGCCGAAGCGCTCCATGATGATGCCCTTGGCCTGACCGATGCGGTCCCGCGTCGATACCGCCGAATACAGTTGTTCCGCATGGCTTCCCGCCAGGATCGCCGCGGCGGCGTGCGCGGCGAAGACGGAGCCGATGGTCTCGGCTTCGGTGTCCCACACGTTGGCTTGACGGCCGAACAGGTTCAGGGCGCCGGCGGTGCGGTCCGCGGTGTACAGCTTGAAGGACAGGCTGCTGAGGACGCCCAGCTCTACCGCGGCGGGCGCGTACTTGGGCCAGCGCGACTCGTTGCGCAGGTCGTCACTGCGCACGATCGTCTCCCGCAGAGCGGCCTCGGCGCAGGGCCCCTCACCGAAATCGTGCTGCAACTTGTCGAGCTGCGCGGCCAGGCCGTCGGTGTCGGCCAGCGATTCGAACTCGCCACCTTTCTTCACCAGCAGCACACCCGCGATGTCGGCGCCCGGTATCAGCTCGACGGCCATCGTGGTCACCTCGGCCAGCACCCGATCGAGGCGGCGCGGCGCGGCGATACCGCGGGCGAGCTCGGCCATCCGCATGGCCAGCTGGTGGCGGGAACCGGGATCTGAAACGTCCATAGGATCCCGATTGTGCATGATCCGCCTATTACGTGTAACCCGCGTGGCGCCGTTCAGCGCAATTTCGGCAAGACGTTGCTGCGGTAGAACTCGATGGCGACGACGGGATCGTCTTGGGGGAAGTGCAGGAACGGGATGGCGCCCGCGTCGAGGACCCGCTGCACGGCGTCGATGTGCGGGGCGGGGTCGGTGCCGACGGTCCAGCCGGCGAGCACCTTGTCGATGGGGTTGGACTCGGCCGCGCGCTGGATCTCGACGGGATTGGGCTGATCGACGGCCCCGGCCGTGAAGCGCCACAGCGTGGCGGCCCGAGTGGCCTCGGCGTTATCGCCGACGACCGCGAACAGTTCGGCGCGCTTGCCCAGCGTGGCGGCGTCACGCCCGGCGGATTGCGCGCCGGCAGCGAAGGCCGCCAACAGTTTTGGGTTCGTGACATCGTGGGCCTGGGTGATCCAGCCGTCGCCCCGCTGTCCGGCGAGCTTCGCGCTCTTCGGGCCGGCGGCGGCCACGAAGATCGGTGGGGGCGTGGCCGGGACGTCGTAGAGCTTCAGCGAATTCGTTTGGAAATACCGGCCGGAGAAGGAGATTCGCGCGCCACTCCACAGCTGCCGGATCAGGTCGATCGCTTCGGCAAGCCGGTCGTGGCGCTCGGCGTAGTTGCCGTAGGTGTTGGTGGTGGCCTGTTCGTTGAGGTGCTCGCCGGTGCCCACCCCGAGAAAGACCCTGCCCGGGTTGAGGATCGCCAGGGAGGCGAACGCCTGGGCGACCGTGGCGGGGTGGTACCGGTAGGTCGGACACGTCACCCCGGTGCCGAACGAAACGCGGCTGGTGCCGCTGCCCACCAGCGCCAGCGTCAGCCAGGGAAACATCGCGTGGCCTTCGTTGTCCTGCCAGGGCTGGATGTGATCGCTGGCCCACACGTATTGAAAGCCCGCCTGTTCGGCAGCCTGAGCCTGTGCCACCAGCCGATCGGTGCGGAACTGCTCGTGCGAGAGCACGAATCCCACGCCCTTGCCCGCCGGTGGCGGACCGCTGGACTTGCCATGCTCACCCGCCGGTTTGGCGCATCCGTCGGCCAGCCCGACGGACCCGAGCATGCCCGCGCCGGCCGCCACCCGCCCGAACGCTCGCCGCGAGATGCCGGTCACCGGATCGGCATACCCGTACCACCGGGCCTCACACGCACTAGCGTGTTGCGGATGACCCCGCAGGTCCGACCGGCCGTCAAAGCCGATGTCCGCGCGCTGTCGCGCACGCTGGCGCGCGCATTCTTCGACGATCCGGTGATGATCTGGCTGATTCCCGATCAGGACAAGCGGACCGCGCACCTGGCCCGCCTGTTCGCGACGATGACGCGCCACCACCACCTCGCCCGCGGCGGCGTGGAGGTGGCCTGCGCGGACGCGGGTATCGGCGCTGCGGCCCTGTGGGATCCGCCCGACCAGTGGCAGGAGACGTCTCGCGCGCAGCTGGCGATGACCCCGACGTTCATCCGGGTGTTCGGCCTGCGCTCGATGCGTGGACGCGCAATCCAGGACCTGATGAAGAGCGTGCACCCCGCCGAACCGCACTGGTATCTGGCCGTGATCGGCAGCGATCCGGACGTCCGTGGCAAGGGATTCGGTCAGGCGTTGATGAGGTCGCGGCTGGACCGCTGCGACGCCGAGTACTGCCCGGCCTACCTCGAGTCGAGCAAGCCCGAAAACGTGCCCTACTACGAGCGATTCGGCTTCACGGTCACCCGGGAGATCGCCCTGCCGGACGATGGCCCCACCCTGTGGGCCATGTGGCGGCCGCCGCGCTAGCGGATAAACGGAATGGCGTCCTGCCCGCGTTTAACCCCCCGATGGCGCGGGCAACCGTTTTGGCATGAGCGATAACCCCCAGCCGGACGAGCTGGTTGATCCGGCGGACTTCCCCGCAGAGGGCGGCCCCGGTGACACCCTGAACGCGAGCGAAGGCACCGACTCGGACGAGCTGCGCAACGACGACGGCGACATCGTCGTCGACCCGCCCGAGGGCTGGAGCGAGGCCAACCGGTTCGGCGTGACGGCCCGCGAGGAGCGCGAGGGCGAATCCCTCGACGCTCGGTTGGCGGCCGAGGAGCCCGACGTTCCCGATGACATCGAGCCGGTGGACGACAAACCGCGGCGCGCCCA
The DNA here is from genome assembly GCF_054660795.1 of Mycobacterium sp. MUNTM1. Taxonomy (NCBI): domain Bacteria; kingdom Bacillati; phylum Actinomycetota; class Actinomycetes; order Mycobacteriales; family Mycobacteriaceae; genus Mycobacterium; species Mycobacterium sp. MUNTM1. Next base: position 66,734 of record NZ_BAAGDE010000018.1, on the reverse strand, counting down.
TCGGGGCCAGATCGACGGCACCCCCGAGGACGGCGACTCGCTGTACGACGTCGTCGACGAGTAAGTCAGTGCTCGGCTGTTTACTCCAGCCGACGCACTCAGGGTGTGCTTTGCCAGCCGGCGATGCCCGTGGCGATCATCCTCAGCTGCTTGACCGCGAGCCGGCGAATGTCTTCGGTCGCCTCGGTGCTCTGCGAATCCTCGATGGCCTCCGCGATCACGATCATGGCGTTGACGAACAGGGTCGCCAGCACGTTGAGGTCCTCGGTGGTCCACTTGTTCAGCCCGGGGAATCGCGCCAGGTCGGTCGCCAGTTCGGAGGTGATCAGCCGGATCTCCGTGCGGATCGCGTACCGCAGCACCGACAACCCGCTGTTGCGTTCGCGGCCGATGAGCCGCCAGTGTTCGCGTCTGTCGGCGACGCTGGCGACCAGGATCTCGACGGACGACTCGATCACCCGGTTCGGGTCGAGCTTGCCGGCACGGGCATCACGCAGCGTGTCGCGCAGGCTCCGGAACGACTCGTCGATCAAGACCAGGCCGAGGGCCTCCATCGATTCGAAATGCCGGTAGAACGCCGCTGGAACGATCCCGACCTCGCGCGTCACCTCGCGCAGGCTGAGGCTGGAGAAGCTGCGGTCCTGCAACAGCTTGAGCGCCGCCGCGATGATGGCCCGACGGGTCGCCTCCTTGCGCTCCTCCCGCGACGGGCTTTCCCGCGAGCGCTCGCGACCAGAGCCGCGCCCGCGTGAGCTAGGAGTACGGCTGTTCACTGTGTGAACCCTACCACAGCGAGGCAGTAAACCCTTGACGGCATGGGCGTTGCGGACGCACGGTGTACATATGTTCACTCAAACCGCTCAAGCTTCTGGCCGAGTCCTCGCGCGGACCCTTCGGCAGCGCGTGTTGGGTTCAGAGCTCTTAGACCTGTTGACCGGTCCACACGGCGTCGATCGCTACACCGAGCTGGTGGCGCCGACCTGGACGCTGGGCGAAGCCCGCGCCAAAGTGGCCGACGTGCGCCGGAGCACCCCGCGCAGTGTCACCCTGACCCTGACCCCCAACGACACCTTCCTGTCCGCCCACCGCCTGAAGGCCGGCCAGTACGTCAACCTCACCGTCGAGATCGACGGCCGCCGGCACACCCGCTGCTATTCACCCGCCAATGCCGAAGGGACCGCCGGCCTTGAGCTGACCATCGGCCGCCACGACGGCGGCCTCGTCTCGAACTATCTGTACGAACACGCCCACCGTGGCATGGTGGTCGGTCTGACGGGCATCGGCGGCGACTTCACGTTGCCGGCGCGCGGACCGCAAAGCCCGCAGCGCATCCTCTTCATTTCCGGGGGCAGCGGTATCACCCCCGTGCTGTCGATGGCGCGCACCCTGGTCGCGCAGGGCCATCCGGGCGAGATCGCATTCATCCACTACGCCCGCACGCCCGCCGAGGCGTGCTACCGCGACGAGCTGGCCGCGATGGCCTCGGTGCGGGTGCTGCACGGTTATACCCGGTCCGACGACGGCGACCTCGCCGGGCGATTCGGGCCGGAGCATCTGGCCGCCGCGATGCCGTCACCCGACGCGGTATTCGTCTGCGGGCCAACGCCTCTGGTCGAGGCCGTCCAAAAGAACTGCGACAACGTCTACACCGAGAGCTTCGTGCCGCCGGTCTTCGGTGCGCCCGCAAATCCGTCGGGTGGGCGAGTCACCTTCGCCGACAGCGGAGTTGACATCGTCGACGATGGGCGGCCGCTGCTGGAGCAGGCCGAATCGGCGGGCCTGACGCCCGAAAACGGATGCCGGATGGGCATCTGTCACACCTGCACGCGGCGCAAAACCGCCGGCACCGTGCGCAACCTGGTCACCGGTGCGGTCTCGACCGCTCCCGATGAGGACGTGCATATCTGCGTGTCCGTTCCGGTCGGTGACGTGGACCTGTCGCTGTAAAAGCCAACTCAGCTCATAAACCGCTTGGAGGACAAGCAATGTCGAACGACAAGATCACCCTGACACGCGAACAGGCCGACGCGTTCGGCCGTGAACTCGACGCCATCAAGGAACGCGTGATGGCGGAACTCGGCGAGCAGGACGCCGACTACATCCGCCGCGTCATCAAGACGCAGCGCGCCCTAGAGGTCGGCGGCCGCGCGCTGTTGTTCGCCGGGTTCCTGCCGCCGGCATGGCTGGCCGGCACCACGATGCTGGGCCTGTCGAAGATCCTCGACAACATGGAGATCGGCCACAACATCATGCACGGCCAGTACGACTGGATGCGCGACCCGGCCATCTCCGGGCGCACCTTCGAGTGGGACACGGCGTGCCCGGCCGATCAATGGCGGCACTCGCACAACTACATGCACCACACCCACACCAACATCGTGGGGATGGACCGCGACATCGGCTACGGAATTTTGCGGATGAGCGAGGACCAGCGGTGGCAGCCGTACTTTCTCGGCAACCCGATCTACGCCTTCCTGCTGATGGTGTTGTTCCAGTACGGCGTCGCGCTGCACGAGCTGGAAACCGAGCGCATCCGCTCCGGTGAGATCCGGCTCGAGGACAAGCGCGAAGTCCTGCGGGCCATCTGGAAGAAGACCCGTCGCCAGACCCTCAAGGACTACGTCGCCTTCCCGCTGCTGGCCGGGCCCATCGCGCCCTTCGTCTTCACCGGCAACCTCACCGCCAACCTGATGCGCAACGTGTGGTCGTACATGATCATCTTCTGCGGCCACTTTCCGGACGGCACACAAGAATTCACCGTCGAGGAGACCAAGGACGAATCGCGCGGAATGTGGTACTTCCGCCAGGTGCTGGGCTCGGCAAACCTCACTGGCGGCAAGCTCTTTCACCTGCTCTCCGGCAACCTGTCGCACCAGATCGAGCACCACCTGTTCCCCGACATGCCGGCCCGCCGGTACTCCGAGATCGCGGCCGAGGTGCAGGAGATCTGTGAACGCTACGGCATCCCCTACAACCGCGGCCCGCTGCTGCGCCAGTTCGGTACCGTCGTCCGCAAGATCGTCCGGCTGACCTTCCCGGACTCCTGGGTGCGGAAGGCCGGCGCCGAGAAGTCGCCCGAGCCCGAGCCGGTCGCCGCGTAAATCCACGCCGGGCGGGCATTGCCTCGCGCCGCGACGGGGGGACAATGAGGTCCGTGGAATGGACCGGCGCGCGTTATGCGGATACCCCGACAGTGGAAGCTTCGACGTGGATTGACGCCGACCCGGCCCGGGTCTGGAGCCTGGTCTCCGATATCGCCCTGATGCCCGCGTTCAGCAGCGAGCTCAAGGCCGTGGAATGGGCGCAGGGATGCGATGGCCCCCGGGTCGGCGCTCGCTTCATCGGACACAACGAGCACGACGCGTTCGGGCAGTGGAGCAGCACGTCGCAGATCGTCGCCTGCGATCGGCCGCACGAATTCACCTGGGCCGTCGGGGAACCCGACAACCCCGCGGCGATGTGGCGATTCCGGCTGGCGCCCCGCGACGGCGGCACCGTCCTGAGTTACTGGATGCAGATGGGACCGGGCCGCTCGGGCCTGTCGGTGGCGATCGAGTCGATGCCCGATAAGGAGCAGAAGATCGTGTTCGTGCGGTTGCGCGAATTCGAGGGTGCGATCGGTAAGACCCTGGCGGCGATCAAACGGCTGGCCGAACACGGAGTGCATTGATGCGGAGCGCCACGACGGTCGAGCTCTCCGGTGCCGGGAGCGAGGCCGCCGAGGTGGTGGCGTTGGCCGTCGAGGCGGAGAAGCTGGGTCTGGACGTGTGCTGGGTGGCCGAGGCGTGGGGCGCCGATGCGCCGTCGGCGCTGGGCTACCTGGCGGCCCGCACCGAGCGGATGCTGCTGGGTTCCGGCGTGCTGCAGGTCGGCACCCGCTCGCCGGTGATGGTCGCCCAGACCGCGATCACGCTGTCCAACCTGTCGAACGGGCGATTCCTGCTCGGGTTGGGCGCATCGGGGCCGCAGGTGATCGAGGGCCTGCACGGCGCCTCGTTCAGCCGACCGCTGGCGCGCGTCGCCGAGACGATCGACGTCGTGCGGCAGGCGTTCGCGGGCGGGAAAATCTCTTATGCCGGAAAGGAATTCGAGATCCCCCGGCCCGGCGAGGCGGTACCCATGCGGTTGTCGAACCGCCCCGAGCATCCCATTCCGGTGTACCTGGCCGCCCTGTCACCGGCGATGCTGCGGTTGACCGGACGGGTCGCCGACGGGTGGCTGGGTACCAGCTTCGTCCCCGAGGGCGCCGGCGACGCTTACTTCTCCCACCTCGACGACGGGCTGGCCGCCGGTAATCGCACCCGGGCCGACATCGACATCTGTCAGGGCGCCGAAGTCGGTTTTGCCGCAGACGAGGACGAGCTGCTGGGCATGGTCGCGGGCCGCAAGAAGGAGCTGGCCTTCAGCCTCGGCGGCATGGGATCGTCGAGCACGAATTTCTACAACCGGGCCTACAGCCGGCAGGGCTGGGCCGACGTCGCCGCCGAGGTGCACGAGCGCTGGCAGCGCGGCGACCGGGACGGGGCCGCCGGCCTGGTGACCGACGAGATGGTGCTGGCCACCACGCTCATCGGCACCGAGGAGATGGTCGCCGCACGCCTGGCGGTGTGGCGCGATGCCGGCGTGAACACCGTGCGGCTGTATCCCGCTGGCGCGACGCTGGAGGCCAAGCTGGAGACGCTGGGCCGGGCGATCGAACTGGTCCGCCAGGTCTAGTGGCGATCGCGAGGGCGGCGTTGCCGGGCAAAGCGGGTCGGCGCCATCCAACCTAGCTGACGTCGGTGGGGGCGTCGGCCGCCTTGACGAGTTTCACCTCGGGCCGCTGCGGCACGCCGTCGGCGAGGAACCACCGAAATGCCAGGTTGCCACGCGGATAGCCCAGCGTGGTAAGCGAATTCGGGTGCGCCGTCTTGCCGGCGGACAAGACGACCGTCACGGAACCGTCGCCGTTGAGGACGGCGCTGTGGCCGTTCAGCGAGCATCGGGCGTCCTCCGGGCCGACCGTCGCCATGAACTGGTTCCACACCACCAGGTTCCAGAACCGGCACGACGGCGGCCGGTGCGTGATCACCAGCGCCTCGTCCTCGTCGAGCACGAAGCTGCCGTAGGAGTAGCAGGCGTCGCGCGCCGACCAGCCGAAGTTGGCGTCCGGCACCTGATAGGGATCGGCGAAAGCGTTGGCGGCATGGGCGGTTTCGTGGCCCAGAGCATGCTGATCGTCGACCCGGTTTCCCACGGCCAGCGGCACGATCGCGAACATTGTCCGCAACCAGGCGTCGGCCGCGCGCAGGCTCGCCGCGGTCTCGGCGTCACCGTGCCGGATCGGGTCGGGCTCGTCGAGCGCCTCGATGTGCCAGGTCACCGGGCGGCCGGTCAGGGGATCGGCCTGATAGTCGCGGGTCATCAGCACGGCCGCGTCGGGCGTGGCGGGAAATTCGAAGGTGAAGTTGCCGTCGGCGTCGATATCGAGGTCGGTGTCGCGGACGATCGCGACGACCCGATCCGACCAGGCGCCCGGTGTTGGCTCGTTGTAGGCAGTCACCGAAAAGTACACGCTGTCACCCTTGTTCCCGCTGATCCGGTATCGGCGCGTGGGATCGACCGGGCAGATGAAGTAGTAGGCGTCGGTGTTGTCCCCGCCCCAGCGGCGATCGCGGCGAAAGGGCGTGTTGACCGCGACGAACTGCGGCCGGCCCGGCTCGGGGAACAGGTAGGTATCCAGGGCCACGCCCAGGGTGGCGGCCAGCATGCGGTAGCCGTCGGCGATGTGGCGGTCGTCCGTGACGGCGCGGTCACCCTCGAGGAATGAGTGCCCCAGTTCGCCAAGGGTTTTCAGTAGGTCCTGCCATGCCTCGGTCGATTGGTGCGTCATGCGCTGATTCCTTTCAGGAGCAACCTGGTGGTGCGATCGACCCACGCGTCGTCGAGTTCGTCGGGACGGGTGAGCAGGCCCATCAACGTGATGCCGGCGATGGCCTCGGTGAGTTCGGCGGCGGTCACGCCGGCGCGAACCTCGCCACGGGCCGCGGCGCGCTGCAGCAGCTCGGTGAGGCCGCCGCCGATGACGTCGGCGAACCGTTCCAGCAGCGCCGAGTGGAGCGTCGGGTCGGCCGCCATCTCGGCGACCAGACCCGGGAGCGCCGCCCGGGCAGGCGGCGTGCTCAGGAAAGCCATTGAGCGACTGACCATTTCGTGCAGATCCTCGGGAAGTGACCCGGTATCCGGAAGCTCCGTTGCGGCGCCGATGGGGAACACCGCCTCGTGCACGAGGTGCGCCTTGCTCGGCCAGCGCCGGTAGATGGCGGGTTTGCTGGTGCCGGCGCGCTCGGCGATCGCGGAGACCAACAACGAGGCGTAGCCGGTTTCGGCGAGAAGCTCAACGGTGGCGGTGAGCACCGCACCGTCGATACGCGGATCACGAGGTCGTCCAAAGTCTACTACCATTACGAAACTCAGAGTAACATAAGTTGGCGTGAACGTTCGCCTTGACGACCTCGCCCAGCCCCAATTCAGCGCCCAGGGCCAGCAGATTCTGGACATGATGGCCGCGATGGCCCCGGAGTGCCCGTTGGATGCCGACGCGCTGCACGCCAAGGCCAGCGCCGACACCGGCCTGCGCGATTTCGGTCCCGACGACTACCGCGAGCGCCTCGATGTCTACCTCGCCGCGCTGCGTGAGATCGACGGGTTGCACGACGCCGGGGTGGTCAACTTCTACGGGCAGCTGCTGCAGGTCCTCAAGAACCGGTTGCTGCTGACGGACCTGCTGACTCGCCATCCCGAGATCAACCGGATCGAACTGCGCTCGCCGGTGGTCATCGCCGGGCTGCCCCGCACCGGCACCACGCACCTGCACAACCTGCTGGCCGCGCCGCCGACCTTCCGCACCATGCCGTACTGGGAAAGCAACGAACCGTTCCCGATGCCGAATGAAGTTGGCGTGCAACCGGATCCGCGGCGAACCCGAATGGACGTCGCGGTCGGCGTGATCAACATGGTGATGCCGCATTTCCCGCTCATGCACGAAATGACCACCGACCACGTCCACGAAGAGATCCAGCTGCTGGCCAACGACGTGTCCACGATGCTGCTCGAGACGCTCGCCGACGTACCCCGCTGGCGTGACTACTACCAGGCCCACGATCAGACGCCGCACTACCAATACCTGGCCACGCAGCTCCGGGCGATGCAGTTCCTGCGCGGCGGGCGGCGCTGGCTGCTCAAATCGCCACAGCATCTCGAGCAGGTGCCCGTGCTGAATCGGGTGTTCCCCGACAGCATCGTCGTGTTCACCCATCGCGACCCGGTGCCGGTGGCCCTGTCGATGATCGCGATGATCACCTACTCCGCCCGCATGCACCGCTCGCCGGTGCCGGTGGAACAGATCGCCAACTCCTGGATCGACCGCCTCGACCAGATGCTCACCGCGCTCGTCCGCGACCGCAGCACCATCGGTCCGGACCGCTCGATCGACATCCGGTTCGACGACTTCATGGCGGACGAACTCGGCGTCGCCGAACGGGTATACGCGCTGGCCGGCGAACCGTTGACCGACGAGGCGCGCGCCGCCCTCGGCGACTACCTCGCGGGCCACCGCCGCGGGCGACTCGGCAGTGTCGAGACGTCGTACGAGATGTTCGGGTTGGACGAGGGCGACCTGCGCGAGCGCTTCGCGCCGTACGTCGAGCGGTTTCTGGCCTAAGACTTACCGAGCGGCTACGTTCTCAATTCATGGTCACTATGCCCGCGCTGGACGGTGTGGAACACAGGTACGTCGATCTGGGAAGCGGCGTGACGATCCATGTCGCGGACGCGGGGCCGGCGAGCGGGCCGGTGGTGATGTTGGTGCACGGCTTCCCGCAGAACTGGTGGGAATGGCGCGAGCTGATCGGGCCGCTGGCCGCCGACGGCTACCGGGTGCTGTGTCCGGACCTGCGCGGCTCGGGCTGGAGCTCGGCGCCGCGCACCAGCTACACCAAGGACGAGATGGCAGACGATCTGGCCGGGGTGCTGGATCGCTTGGGTGTCGCGACGGTCAAGCTGGTGGCCCACGACTGGGGCGGGCCGGTCGCGTTCATCATGATGCTGCGCCACCCGGACCGGGTGACCGGGTTCTTCGGGGTGAATACCGTTGCGCCGTGGGTGAAGCCGAGCCTGTCGACGCTGCGTAACATCTGGCGGTTCTGGTATCAGGTCCCGATTTCGCTGCCGGTCATCGGGCCGCGAGTGATCAGCGATCCCAACTCCCGGTTCGTCCGAATGCTCGGGTCTTGGGTCGGCGGTGGTTACACCCTGCCCGAGGACGACACCCGCATGTACCTCGAGTGCATGCAACAGCCCGGCCACGCGGAGGCCGGCTCGCGGTGGTACCGCAGCTTCCAGACCAAAGAGATGCGCAAGTGGATGCGCGGCCAGTACAACGATGCTCGCGTCGACGTGCCGGTCCGCTGGCTGACCGGAACCAAAGACCCGGTGATCACGCCGGACCTCACCGACGGATATGCCGACCGCATCGAAGATTTCAAGGTCGAGCTGGTCGATGACGTCGGCCATTGGATCGTCGACCAGCGGCCCGATCTGGTCCTGGACCGGGTTCGCGCGTTTCTCACCGTAAAGTAAAGCGGGTAAGGGGTTTTCGGCCCTAGTCGACGCCGATGGTGACTTCGGTCGACTTGATGAACACGGTAGCGGGCTGCCCGACCTTGAGGCCGAGGTCGGTCGCGGCATCCTTGGTGACTGACGACGTGACGACCTGATCGCCGCCGTCGAGCGTCACCTTCACCACGGCCATCACGGTGCCGAGTTCGACCTCGGTGATGGTCCCCCTGAGCTGGTTTCGGGTCGAGAGCCGCATCGTAGGATCCTCCAAGTCGGAACGGGTGGGTCTGCGGTGAGCCTAGCCCTACCAGCCCGGGGCCGGAATGGCTTGTGAGACTTTCACTTACGGCGGTGTGCGGACCTAATGGCGCGGGCCGAGCAGAGCTACGGATGCATCCACGGCCGGTTCCACGATTTCTCGGACCGGTTTGCCGTCTTCGACCGCAAGTGCGGTCAGCTCCCGCAGGCCGCCCAACAGGATCACGGCCAACGGGGCCGTCAACGGGGGCAACTGGGCGCGCCGGAATCCGGGACTGGCGCTGAGGTCGATCAGCAGGCTGGTCAGCAACTGCAGCCCGCGGCGCTGGACCGGGCGAGCGGCCGCACCCAGCGAGGGCAGTTCGCGGATCCAGCTCAGCGTGATGGCCGGGCGGGCCTCGATGTATCCGACATACGCCTCGACGGCCTGGCGGATCTGTACGTGCCAATCGGCCTCGGGATCGACCGTGGCCGCGATCTTGGCGCCCAGTTTCTCGATGTCGACGGCCAGCAGTTCGAGAAAACACTCTTCCTTGCCGGCGAAGTGGTCGTAGAAGGTGCGCTTGGACGTGCGCGCGGAGCGGACGACGTCGGCGACCGTGCTGGCGCGGTAGCCGCGCTCGGTGATCGAGGTGGCGAGACCGTCGAGCAACCGGAGTCGAAATGGATCGATCTCGCCGACATCGGGGTCGCAATCCGTTGCTGTCATTGCTGAGCTCACGGCCGGCGCCCCCTTCCGGTTCGAAACGCGTCTTGTCAGCTTTGGTACTGCAGAGTACCGTATTCGGAAAGATCTGTGGTACATCGCAGTACCAACCCCGGCCCGGGGCAGATGTTGGGAGCAATGACGCCATGAGTGAAGTAGCCACCGCCCCACCGGCCGCGGTCCGCCTGCCTCCTGCGGCCCGAAGTCCGAAGCTGTTGCAGGGCATGGGCTTTGCCATGTCCCGACGAACGATGATGCGACGACTGTCGCGTCGCTACGGCAGCGTCTTCACGCTGTGCCTGCCGATGTGGGGACGCGTCATCATGGTCAGTGACCCCCAGCTGGCCAAGCAGATCTTCACCACCAGCCCAGACGAGCTCGGCAACATCCAGCCCAATTTGAGCCGGCTGTTCGGCTCCGGCTCGGTTTTCGGCCTCGAGGGCGACGCCCATCGCCGCCGGCGACGTCTGTTGGCGCCGCCATTTCACGGCAAGAGCATGAAGAACTACGAGAGCATCATCGAAGAAGAGACGCTGCGCGAGATGGCCGGCTGGCCGGAGGGCGAGTCATTCGCGACGTTGCCGCCGATGATGCGAATCACGCTCAACGCGATCCTGCGCGCGGTGTTCGGCGCGGAAGGCGCCGAGCTCGACGAGCTGCGCCGGCTCATCCCGCCGTGGGTCACCCTGGGCTCACGCCTTGCCGCGCTGCCGAAGCCGAAGCGCTATCCCCGGTTCGGCCCGTGGGGCCGGCTGGACAAGTGGCGGCGCCAATACGACGAGGTCCTCGAGAAGCTGATCGCCGCGGAGCGGGCCGACCCGGACTTCGCCGAGCGGACCGACGTGCTCGCGCTGCTGCTGCGCAGCACCTACGACGACGGTGCGGCAATGTCGCACAGGGAGATCGGCGACGAGCTTCTGGCCTTGCTGGCCGCTGGCCACGAAACCACCGCATCCACGCTGGCCTGGGCGTTCGAGCGGATCAGCCGGCACCCCGACCTGCTCAGGGCGCTCGTCGAGGAGGCCGACGGGACCGGCGCGGGCGGAGGCGAGCTGCGCCAGGCGACGATCCTGGAGGTCCAACGGGCGAGGACTGTCATCGATTTCGCCGGTCGCCACGTCTACCCCGAGACCTTCCGGCTGGGCGAATGGGTGATCCCGCGCGGCTATTCGATCATCGTCGGCATCGCGCAGATACACGACAACCCCGACGTGTTCCCCGATCCTGGCCGGTTCGACCCGCAGCGCTTCATCGACACGAAACCGTCGGCGTTGTCGTGGATCCCGTTCGGCGGGGGAACGCGCCGGTGTGTCGGGGCGGCGTTCGCCAACATGGAGATGGACGTTGTGCTCCGGACGGTGTTGCGGCGCTTGACCATTGCGACGACGGACGCGCCGGGCGAGCCGTGGCATTGCCGCGGGGTCGCATTCACCCCGAAGGACGGCGGCCGGATCGTGGTGCACCGACGCTGAATTCGGCACTAGGGCTCCGGTTTTGCCGCGCGGCGGGTGGTTTCCAGCGCGATACACAGTTCCGCCGCGGCGCGCGGTGGCCGCTATACCGACGAAGTTCGGACGGTGGGGTCCGGATCCGTGATGTATGGGCTCGAGGAGGTAAACAAGTCAGCGACGCGGTCGCAGGACGGGTGTTACGAGTTCGCCGGTGGACAGGTAGTTTTCGAGGTTGCGGATCGCCAGCAGCGCCATCGCCGTACGGGTCCGGGCGGTGGCGCTGCCGATATGCGGTAAGAGCACTACGTTGTCCAGGTCGTATAGTTCGGCGGGCACATGCGGTTCGTCGGCGAAGACGTCGAGACCCGCTCCGGCCAGTCCGCCGTTCGCCACCAGTTGCACCAACGCATCCTGATCTACGACGCTGCCGCGGGCGATGTTGACCAGATAACCCTCTGGGCCCAGCGCCTCAAGCACTGTTCGGTCGACGAGGTGTCGTGCACCGCCCGCCGCGGCGACCACCAGAAGATCGACGGACTGGGCCAATGCCAACGGCGATTCCGCGTAACGGTACGGTGACCCGTCGACGCGGTGGCGATTGTGATAGGCGATGTCACAACCGAAGCCGACTAGCCTGGTCGCGATCGCTGAACCGATGCGGCCCAACCCCAGGATGCCGATCCGCAGGCCGGTGACGTCCCTGGCGTAAGGGAATTGTCCGTCGCGGCCCCACCGGCCCGCCCTCACGAATCGGTCGGCGGCGCCGAATCGGCGCAGTGCCATAAGGATCAGCCCTAGTGCCGTGTCGGCGACCGTGCCTGTTTCCACGTCGGGAGTGTTGCTCACGCCGATGCCGCGGCGCTGGGCCTTGTCTAGATCGATCGAATCCACCCCGACGCCGTTCATGACGATCGCCCCCAGGTTGGGCAGCTTTTCTATGAGGTCGGCATCGACGCTTCCGTAGCCCGACATCGCGACCGCGCGAACGCAGGCCGAGTGCTCGGACAAGAACTCGGCCCGCTGTGGGCCCTCGGGGAGCGTGGGGATGTCGTAGCGTGCAGTCAGCTCGGCGTGGAATGTCGGCTCCAGCATCCCGACCCGTAGCACCGCGTTGGTCTTGTGCGCAGTCATGCTTCGCATCATCTCCTGAGTCGCTGGAAAAGAGCCCATCGCTTGGGCCCGGGATGGTCGCAGGTGAAATTGTCGACGTTCTGCGCGTCGATCGCATGGCCGTAAAGACGCCAGGAGAAAACCGTCACCGTCGGTTCCGGAAAGTGGACAGTGCCCATGCTGAACAGGTGCTGCGGCTTTGTCAGTTCATCGAATCCACAGTCCCCAAGGTATCGAGCCGCATGCAGGCCTATCGTGCATCCCAACGCCTTATCTTCGGCTGTTTCGATCTTGTCTTCACGGTGCTCGAGGCCGGAGCGTGATGCGACAACGGCTGTGGTGGAACGTTCGTGGCAAGGGCGCGTCGGGATTAAGTGAGACGGCGGACGCCACGGGTTCGGCCCTGCGCAGCACCGCCGCTAGGAGCGTCGTACCGAGCAGGACGGCCAGATCGGCCCCCGGGCAAACCTGCGGGCCATGGCTGAATGAGTTGAACGACCATGAACGGGCGGCACATCCGTTGAGCCACTGCGCGGGTTCGAAGCGGTCGGCATAGACGAAACGGTCCATGTCGCGGTGGTTGAAAGTGTTGACGATCATGACCGACGTGCCCGCCGGGACGTGTACTCCGTCCCAGTCAATATCCCGGATGATGGTTCGCGCTAGCACTGCCGTTGTGGGCCATAGCCGCATCGCCTCCTGCAGGCAGGCGGCCAGGTAGGTGGTGTCGTGGAGTTCGTCCAGCTCCCGATGAACCTTGGCGAGAATGTCGCCGTGGGTGGCTAAGAGCGCAAGGCATTGCCAGGTGTTGATGGCAAGGGTGTCACCCATCGCGAACAACCAGTGGATGGCCTGGCCTGCCGGGTCAGTGATTTCTGTTATCGGCGCGCCTTCGAAAAGCCTTACCAGGCTTGCTTCTTCGCCGATCGCGACGTATCGCTCAAGCGTGCTGATGAACTTGCGATAGAGTTCCGGACCTCCCTTGCCCGGTGGGTTTGCCTTGGCCATCAGTGTCGCCAACTGTTCGGATAGCTGATCGTCGCCGGATGCGCTCTGCCCCAGGATGATCCGACGCGCCAGCCGTCGCACCACCCCGTTGAAGTCTGTCCAAGACATTTCTTCGGGCAGTGCCGTCGCTTCGGCAGCCGCAATAGCGGTAAAACGACGTTGAATCGCCGGATCCGAACGCGCGCGGCCGAGTACCACCTCGGTGAAACGGCGACGGTCTGACCAGTCGGGGTCGCGCGAGATTGTCAGCGCATGCGGCTGAAACTTCAGCATTCCCGATCGTTTGGGTTCGGGGTCGGAAGCGAAGGGATCCGGCGCGTTGGACAATGCGAACCGGATTTGCTCTGGGCCGTATACCAGCAGGATTGGTTTTTGGCCCACTGACATCCAGATCGGGCCGTCGCCGTAGCGTCGTTGTAGCGACGCCAATAGTCGATGGCCACCGGCCGTCACGCCGAAGCGGTCGAGGACCGCAGCAACTCTATGTCGGCGGCGGAACAGTCCCTGGGCGACGTTGGGGAGTGCGACCACCGCCGTGAACGCCAGTCCTTCGGCGCGCGACGATCGGGGGAAATCGGCAGGGCGCGGCACACGATGACGATATGGACACGAGCAACCGGGTGTCCTCGTGCTGGCGCACAATGTTTAGCGTTCTCACCATGTCGCCCTGGTGTCTCAGGCCAGTGGCGGAGCTTCAACGGCTAATACCACTTGGGAAAGCCATGTGTTGTCTGCCAGGGATCCTCCGGTGAGCTCGGCGAAGCGGCGTAGGCGGTAATTCACGGTGTTTCGATGGCAGTGCAGGACTGTGGCGGTGGCAGAGATGGATTGCCGAAGTTGCAGCCAGGTGCGAACCGTGTTGATGAGCAGATCACGTCGCTCCGCGGGAAGTTCGAGGACGGGGCCCAGCGTGGTGGCGATGACGGTGGAGGCGGCGTCTGGAGAGCTGGCCATGAGGACGGGCAACACGTCGCGGTTGTATCGGATAGCCGGTCGGGTAGGGGATGCGGCCGCGGCAGCGACCTGGGCTTGGGCCCGTGCTTTGGCGCAGTCGGCTACCGATGTGAACGGAATGCTGATGCCCACACACACCGGGGCGCGTGCGGTCACTTTGTCTCCGACATCGTCCAGGGTGCCGATCCTGTTGCGGCGGAAGGAGACAAGCCCAAGCTGCGAGCGCGGGCTGAGTCGAAACCACGCCTCTTCGACCCCGGTGTGTGATGAGACGAGGGCCTCGATATCGGCGGGCGCCTCATCGTGGGCCTGATCGGAGTTGGTGATCGCGACCAGGACTGCGAACTGCCCAGTGCGGGGAATGCCCAAAGTTGCGACCGCATGCCAGAAGTCCGCCCCGACACTGGAGTTTTCCGACAGCACCGTGTCGAGCATCGTGGCTCGGACTTGTTCGTTGCGGCGTGCGTCTCGGATCTCGATCTCACGATAGATCGCATGCGCCCGTATGGAATAAATATTCAATAGCCCGAAGAGCGCTGGTGTCGCGGCGATCAGCGCGTCCTTCTGTCTTTCATGACCCCGTGCGAGGGCGGCTAGCGCGTCCCAAATGACCGCCGCTCCCAGGCGGTAAGCGTGCAGGAGGCTGGTCAGCGTGATACCCGCATCGAGGCGTCCGCGCATAAAGACGTCGAGTCCCTCGGGCCTCGGTTCGGGACCGCCACCGATACGGTCGAGTATCTCGTCGAGGTATTGGCCGATGTTGCCTCGGATCTCTTCATCAGTGAGCCCTTCGCCGCGCCCGTAGCCGGGAATCTCGGCGCGGAAGGCCGCCGCGACCTGCGTCACGATCGCTTCTGATCGCCCACGCGCACGATTGGACAGGAGCATCAGGGGGTGCTGGGACGACACATCGTGATGGTAACCAGCCTCAGCGTGATTGGGCGCGGGCACAATCGCGTGAATTGTTGTTTTGGGCTGCGAACCGTTGTGCCCGTGCCAGCCGATTCATCAGCATGGTCCGCGTGACGCCATCCGGTTCTGAGACGATCGTGTTGATCCACGGGCTATGGATGACGCCCCTGGCGTGGGAAGACTGGGTGGCCCGCTATCAGGCGCGCGGGTTCACGGTGCTGACGCCTGGCTATCCGGGGATCGCGGGCGGCCCAGCCGGGGTCGCGGCGTTGCGCGAGGATCCTTCACCGCTGGCCGGTCTCGGTGTGCGGGAGGTCCTGGATCACCTTGCGTCTGTTGTTCGCGATCTGCCTGAACCCCCAATCCTGATGGGCCACTCGTTCGGGGGCACGTTCGTGCAGTTACTGCTCGACGCCGGGTACGGGCGAGCCGGCGTATCCATCGACGGCGCGGCGGTCAAGGGCATCAAGGCGCTTCCGTTTTCGGAGATCCGGGCCACCTTCCCGGTGCTGAAAAATCCGGCCAACCTACACCGGGCGGTGCCCATCACGCCCGAGCAGTTTCACTACGCCTTCACCAACACCCTCACCGAGGCCGAATCCCAGGCGGCTTATGACCGCTACGCGGTAGCCGTTCCGGGGCGGATACTGTTCCAGGGCGGGCTGGCCAACGTCACCCACGACGCGGCCACGGCCTACAACTTCGCCAACGACGATCGGGCCCCCCTGTTGTTCATCGCCGGCGGCGACGACCACATCCTGCCCCCTGCGGTGCAATGGGAGAACTTCCAAAAAAACGCCAAGCACTCCACCGCTGTCACCGCCCATAAGCTCTTCCCCGGTAGAGATCACTTCACCTGCGGCGCGCCAGGTTGGGAAACGATCGCGGACTTCGCCTTGACTTGGGCTCTCGATCCGCGGCCCGGTGAATTAGATTAGCGCCACCCCACCCCATGCGAACCGAAAGCGAGCACCGCAGATGACTACCGTCCGAGAAGCCATCCTGGACCTGTTCCGCAAGCACGACCTGACGACTTTTTTCGGCAACCCGGGATCATCCGAACTTGCTCTGCTGCAGGACTTTCCGGACGATTTCCGGTATTTCCTCGGGTTACAGGAAATGATTCCGGTCGGGATGGCCGACGCCTACGCCCAGATCACCGGTAGGCCGGCTGTGGTTAACCTGCACACCGCCCCGGGCATGGGCAACGCACAAGGCCAGCTCTACAACGCCTACTGCAACAAAACCCCGCTGATCGTCACAGCCGGAAATCAGCGACGCAATATGCAAAACCAGTACTGCTTGCTGACCAACATCGAACCCACCACCGTCCCGCGGCCTTTCGTGAAGTGGGCGGCCGAACCGGCCGTCGCCAGCGAGGCGCCCGCCGTGCTGGCGCGCGCCATCCATCTGGCCACGACCCCACCGATGGGTCCGGTGTTCGTCTCATTGCCGATGGACGACATGCCAGTCGAACTCAACGATGCCCAGGACGCCGACATCACCGTCGTGCGTGAGCGTACCGTGACCCACGCTTACGGGTTCCCCGCCGAACTGGCCGAACAACTGGGCGCTCGACTTGGGTCGGCGACCTCACCGGCACTGGTCGTGGGCGGCGACGTCGAGCGCTACGGGGCTTGGGACGCGGTGATCGAGCTTGCCGAACGCCTGCAGGCACCGGTGTGGACCGCACCGTTGACGGGGTGGAGCGGCTTTCCCGAGAACCACCCCCTCTATCACGGGGCCCTGCCGCCCGGTGCGGGCTGGATCTCGCAAATTCTGGCCGGACACGACCTGTTGCTGGCCATCGGGACTCCCGTCTTCCGGTACTACCCGCTGGTTCCCGGTCCTTACCTCCCGCAAGGCGCGAGCCTGATTCATCTGACCAACGATCCCGACGAGGCCGCCCGCGCACCGGTCGGGGATGCGATCGTCGCCGACCTCCGCAGCGCGGTCGGTGGACTGCTCGATGTCGTGAAGCCAACACAGCGGCCGGCCCCGTCGCCGCGTGCGGCGATCCCCGAGCTGGAGCACGCTCAAGCACCGCTGAAACCCGAGGCGCTGTGGACCGCGGTCGGCCACGCTGCTCCCGCGGATACGTTGTGGGTGAGCGAGGCTGGCAGCAACGAGATTCCGCTCACCAACAGCATCCGTCCGGCCCAACGATTCTCGCACTTGTCGGCCGCAGGCGGCGGTCTCGGCTTCGGGTTGCCTGCCGCGGTCGGCGCCCAGGTCGCGGCGCCGGACCGTCCCGTGGTCGCCTTGATGGGTGACGGGTCCATCCATTACGCGATCACCGCGTTGTGGACCGCCGCCCGCTACCAGATCCCGCTTACCGTCGTCGTCGCCTCTAACGCTGAATACGCTGTGGTCAAAGAGTTCGGTGTCTGGGAGAAAACCCCGAACGTTCCCGGCCTCGACCTGCCCGGACTTGACATCGTGGGCACCGCCGCCAGCTATGGCGTGGACGCCCACGAAGCCAACACCACCGACGAAGTCGTCGAGTTGGTCAAAGCCGGCATCGCCGACCGGCAACGGCCGACCCTGATCAACGCCCGGACCATCCCGGTCGGCGACGGCGGATTCACTGGCTAGATAACAGTTTTCAGCAACTGTCTGCTTTCCTTTCAGGAGGATGTGATGGACCGGTCTATCGCTGCGGCATTCGCTGCGGTGCTCGACGACCCGGACGCGGTGGTAACCGACGCTACAAGGCTGGCCGAAAGTGGACACGACTATTGGGGTTTCGGCGATACACCTGGGCTGCTGCTGCGGCCACGCACCCGCGACGAGGTCGTCGCGATCGTGCAAACCGCAGCAGCACACCAGGTCTCAGTCGTAACCCGTGGCGGAGCGTCCAACTGCAGCGCCGGGGTGATGGCCGGTCCCGACCGGGTCATGCTCGACCTATCCCGGATGAACAAAATCCTGGATGTCGACCCGGCAGCGCGCACCGCCCGGGTCCAGCCCGGCGTCATCAACTCCGATCTGCAGCAGCAGCTCGCCCAGCACGATCTGGTCTTCTCGCCCGACCCGGTGTCGGCCCACCTGGCCACCATCGGCGGCAACATCATCGAAAACGCCGGCGGCCCACACGCTCTCAAATACGGCGTCACCTACAACCATGTCCTGTCGGTCGAGGCCGTGCTCGCCGACGGCACGGTCATCACGCTCAGCGCCAGCGACGACGGCCCCGACCTGCTGGGCGTGCTGATCGGATCCGAAGGCACCCTAGCGATCCTCACCGAGGCCACCGTGGCGCTGCGGCCTATCCCGCCCGTGACCCGCAGCCTGATGGGCAGCTTCACCACAGCCGGGGAAGCTGCGCAGACCATCGCCGCGATCATCCAGACGGGGACGGTTCCGGCCGCGGTGGAATGGCTCGACCGAGTCGGCATCGCCGGACTCCAGCAATTCACCGACACCGGCTATCCCCTCGACGCCGACGCCATCGTGCTCATCGACGTGGACGGCACCGCCGAAGAGGTCGAACACGACTCCGAGATCGTCGAGAAAGTGTTGCGGCAAAGCGCGGCCGAGGTGCGCCGTGCGGACGACGACGCCGCCCGCGCCCAGCTGTGGTACGGGCGCCTACACGCCCCCGACGCCGTAGTGCACAGCGGGAAGGGCTTTTTCATCGGAGATGTCACGGTTCCTCGCCAGCAAATTCCGGAAATGCAGCAAGCGATCCAGGACGCCGCCGCGCGGCACTCCGACGCATTGCTGTTCATTGCGGTGACCGGTCACGCCGGCGACGGTGACCTGCACCCGACCACGTTCTACGACAAGGACAACCCGCGTGCGGCCGCTGCGCTGGAGGCCGCCAACAACGAAATCATCGAAGCAGCACTGAGATTGGGCGGCACCATCACCGGCGAACACGGAGTGGGCACCGAAAAGATCCAATTCATGACGAAGCGGTTCACCCCGGCTGAGATTGCCGCCCAGCGCACCATCAAGCGCGTCTTTGACCCCGAACAACGTTTCAACCCCGGCATCATGCTGCCCGAAATATCGCCCGAAGAGCCCGTGCTCGACGAGTTCGAGGCGGCGCTGCGCTCAGCGCTGCACCGTCACGGCGGCACATCACCTGCGGCGCTGGACGCCATCGCGGAATCCAGCAGCGCCAGTGACACCACCATCAAGGTCAACACCGGAAATCTCAACCTGGTGGTCGGCGCGGCAGTCACCCTCGCCGAACTTTCCCGCCACCTGCGCGAGCGGGGAGTGATTTGCCATGCAATCCCCTCGGCGAGAACCGAACGCACCGTCGGCGAGCTCGTCGCCAATGCCAGCGGCGATGAGCGTCTGGCCGTGCGCCATGCCCTCCTGGGCCTACAGGTCGTACTGCCCGACGGCCAAACCCCGGCATGCTTTGGCGGCGAGAACATGAAGGACGTCGCCGGCTACGACACCAAACGGCTTTACATTGGTAGCCACCACGCCTTCGGAAGCATCACCACCGCCATCTTCAAGATCAGTGTCGTGCGACAATCCACCTGATCACCGCGTGGCTCGCTCGCCGAGGAGGCACAGTTGCTGGGGCCGACTGCCTGGATTGCCGCCTCGGCGCTTTGCATTTCCCTAACGGCTCTATTGTCGAACCTGATCTTGATGTGGCTCAGATGGCCTCGCATCGTTGTCGAAGTGGCGGTCCGTCACGACGGCCATTCGTCCCGTACAGCGGTCGGCGGCAGCGCTTCTGACGCCGGCGACGTGGTCCTGTTGACGTTGATCAACAACGGATCCGAAGCCGTGACTGTCAGGAGCGTGGGGCTCACTCAGCGGGGCGGTGGCCGACACCGGCTCGACTACCTACACACTTGGCGTGGCGCCGCACCAGATCACTTGCCCATAGCTCATGGCGCTGGCGGAGTACTGACCATGCCGCTTCGTATCGATGGGCATGGCTGCCACGTATTCGAATACTCACCTTCCGCGCTGGCCGAATTGCCGCATGGCGTGCGCTACCACGGCTACGCCATTCGTTACCAGGCGTTTCGCTGGCGCCCCAACCACCCGATGGTCCGCGAGACCCGGTCCAAGCAGACGGTGGTGCGCAAGCCTCCAACAGTGACCGGCGAGCTAGCGGGGTAACAGGATGGATGAGCCCTGGGTTTTGCGGGCCTCCAGGTCACGATGGGCTTGCCCCGCGTCTTCAAGGGGGTATTGGTTGCCGACGGTTATGTTGATGACGCCGGAGTCAATCGCGTCCATGAGTTCTCCTGCGCGCCAAGCGAATTCGTCTGGTGTGCGGTTGAAGTGACTGCGGTAAGGGCGCGTTAGGTACACCGACCCGGCGGCGTTGAGGCGTTGCGGGTCGACCGGGGGCACTGGTCCGCTGGCCGCGCCGAACAGAGCAAGTGTGCCGCGGATCGCCAACGAAGCCAGGCTGGCCTCGAAGGTGGATCTTCCGACACCGTCGTAGACGGCGGCGACTCCCTGGCCGTCGGTGAGTTCACGGATCTGATCGCCGAATCCGGCGGGGTCGGTGGGATAGTCCAAAACTTCCACGGCGCCGGCCTGCCGCGACAATTCGGCCTTGTGCGGGGTGGATACCGTGGTGATGACCCGGGCTCCCTTGCTGGTGGCCCACTGGGTAAGGATCAGGCCCACTCCGCCGGCTCCCGCGTGAACCAGCACAGTGTCATCGGCCTTGACCTTGTAGACGGAATTGATGAGCAGCTGCGCGGTCTCGCCTTTCAGGATCGCCGAGGCGGCGACCTCGGCAGTGATGCCCTCGGGTACGTGAGCGGTGAGATCGACGTGGGACAGGCAATATTCGGCGTAAGTGCCGTCCGTATCAGCGGTGGCCACTCTGTCGCCGACAGCGAATCCGGTGACGTCTGCTCCGATATCGGTGACGATGCCGCAAACTTCCAAGCCCGGGATAAACGGCAGTGGGTGTGGGTAAGCGCCGGTGCGAAAATAAGTGTCGATGAAGTTGACACCGATGGCTTCGGCTTCAATCAACAGTTGCCGCGGCCCTGGCACGGGAACGGGCGCCTCCACATAGGTGAGCACCTCCGGCCCGCCGGTCTTCTTGATCTCAATGGCGTGCACAGCTTTCTCCGTCCGTCGAGCTGATCGGCTGATGTAGCCGTTTGGTCTTGGTTAGCTAACGACGACGATGGGGTCTTCGGCCGCGGGGATGCTTCCGCATAAACGGGTACGGCGTATCAATCGTGTCGACATCGACCACGTGGGAATTGGGCGAGCGCCGATCGATCTCAGCGAGGTAAAGCGACACGCGCAGCATTGCGGCGCCCCATTTCCTGCACGAGACGGGCGCTCCCACGGCCGCTGAACCAGAAGGATGGTCTGAGTAGCCGTCGTCACCGTGACCATCCTCGCTAGGCGCAATGTGTCCCGCAACGGTTTTCAGCCCAGCGAAACGGTTGACAAGTTTGTATTGGGGCACAAGAGCACTGCGTCTGATCCGTTAGATCTTGCGCCCGCGGAATCGCCTTTGTCGATGTTGTCGGCGACATCGTTGCGGACCGGTAACGGTGGCGCCGCACAGTGCCGGAAAACGAGCCCTGCGTCGTTACTGGTCCGCGGTCGCCCGGCGCGGCAGTTTCCAGCCCGGGCGGATGAAGTGGCAGGTGTACCCGTTGGGATAGTGCTGCAGGTAATCCTGGTGTTCGGGCTCGGCTTCCCAGAAGTCGCCGGCCGGACTGACCTCGGTCACCACCTTGCCGGGCCAAAGTCCGGACGCCTCGACGTCGGCGATGGTGTCCAGCGCGATCCGCTTCTGCTCGTCGTCGAGATAGAAGATGGCCGACCGGTAACTGGGCCCTAGGTCGTTGCCCTGCCGGTCTTTCGTTGTCGGATCGTGGATCTGGAAGAAGAACTCCAGCAGCGTGCGGTAGTCGGTGACCGCCGGGTCATAGACGATCTCGATCGCCTCGGCGTGGGTGCCGTGGTTGCGGTAAGTCGCGTTGGGGACGTCGCCGCCGGTGTAGCCGACCCTGGTCGAAACCACGCCCGGCTGCTTGCGGATGAGTTCCTGCATCCCCCAAAAGCAGCCGCCGGCAAGGATCGCCTTGTGCGTGTTGGTCATGTCATTGCCTCGTTTCGCTCTGGCCGAATGGTCGCAGTCTCCCTCCGATTATCCTGACGTTCGTCATCGGATACACCCACGAGGCAAGGCTCTCGACAAACTGCAGTAGAACGTGTTCTAGTTTTGGCGTGAGCAGCCGGCAATTCTCCCGTAGCGAGCTCGTCGATGCCTTCGCGAAATTCGAAGCGACAGTCGATGCCGCGGCGCGATCGCACGACTGGGACGCCTGGGTCCAGCACTACACACCCGACGTCTTGTACATCGAACACGCGGCGGGCACCATGCACGGCCGCGATGAGGTCCGCGAGTGGATCAGCCGGACGATGGGCAGCTTTCCGGGCAGCCACATGGTCGCGTTCCCGTCGCTGTGGTCGGTGATCGACGAGCCGACGGGCCGCGTCATCATGGAACTCGACAACCCGATGCGTGATCCCGGCGACGGCACCGTCATCGGCGCCACGAACATCTCGATCATCACCTACGCCGGCGACGGCCTGTGGCGTCAGCAGGAAGACATCTACAACCCGCTGCGGTTCGTGCAGGCGACGCTGAAGTGGTGCCGCAAGGCGCAGGAACTCGGCACGCTCGACGAAGCCGGCGCGCAATTCATGGAGCAATACGGAGGCGGTCAGTGAGCACCAAACCCAAACTCGTCATCGGCGCCAACGGTTTTCTGGGCTCACACGTCACCCGGCAGCTCGTCGCCGACGGCCACCAGGTGCGAGCGATGGTGCGCGAGGGCGCCAACACCCGCTCGATCGACGACCTCGCCGTCACCCGCTTCCACGGCGACGTCTTCGACACCGACACGGTGCGCGAGGCGATGGACGGTGTCGACGACGTGTACTACTGCGTCGTCGACACCCGCGCCTGGCTGCGTGACACGGCGCCGCTGTTTCGCACCAACGTCGAAGGACTGCGCAAGGTCCTCGATGTGGCCGTCGCGCAACCCGACCTGCGCCGCTTCATCTTCACCAGCACCTACGCGACGGTCGGCCGCAAGCACGGTCGCGTGGCGACCGAAGACGACGTGATCGCCTCGCGTGGGCAGACGCCCTACGTCCAATCCCGCGTCCAGGCAGAAAACCTGGTTATGCGCTACGTCGCCGACGCCGGCCTGCCCGCCGTCGCGATGTGCGTGTCCACCACCTACGGCGACGGGGACTGGGGCGGCACCCCGCACGGCGCGTTCATCGCGGGCGCGGTCTTCGGCAAGCTGCCGTTTTTGATGAACGGCATCCAGCTGGAAGTCGTCGGCGTCGACGACGCCGCCCGGGCCATGATCCTGGCCGCCGAACACGGCCGCATCGGCGAGCGCTACCTGGTCTCCGAGAAGATGATGCGGTTGAACGATTCGATCCGCATCGCGGCCGAGGAGGCCGGCGTCGCGCCGCCGCAACGCGCCATTTCCGTCCCGATGCTCTACACCCTGGCCGCGGCGGGAAGCTTCAAAGCCAAGCTCACCGGCACCGACGCCCAGCTCAGCCTCGCGTCGGTGCGGATGATGCGTGCGGAAGCACCGGTGGATGCCGGTAAGGCGAGGCGCGAATTGGGCTGGGAGCCGCGCCCGGTCGAGGAATCCATCCGCGAGGCGGCCCGGTTCTGGGCCGCGATGCGAGATGCCAAAGGCAAGAGCGCAACTCCTGGCTGAACACCACGCCCATCGCTGTTCAGGACGCGGCACGGGCACTTGGTGTGGGACTAGCCTCGCGGTGTGACTACCTCGCGAGTTCCCGTCGATCTGAGCGGGGCGCCGCAGACCATGCTGGCGACCTTCTACGCCAAGGCGCTGGACGCCGATTTCGAGAAGCCGATCCTGGGCGATCGGTATGCGAAGGAGATCGTCGAGCGCATCGACTACGACTGGAAGAAAACGACCATCACCCCGCGGCGGGCGCCCTCGGTGACCACCCGGTCGGCGCACTTCGACCAATGGACGCGCAAGTTCCTTGCCGCGCATCCACATTCGGTCGTGCTGCATTTGGGCTGCGGGCTGGACAGCCGTTTTTTCCGCCTGCAGCCGGGCCCGGACGTGGAGTGGTACGACGTCGACTACCCCGAGGTCGTGGCGCTGCGCACCCAGCTTTACCCGAGCCGCGATCACTATCGCGTGGTCGCCGGCTCGGTCACCGACCCGGCGTGGCTGGCGGAGATCCCGGCCGACCGTCCCACGCTGATGATCGGGGAGGGGCTGACCATGTACCTCACCGAGCAGGACGGCATCGCGCTATTGCGCAGGGTGGTCGGCCGGTTCGTTTCGGGTGAGCTGCAGTTCGACGCGTTCAATTGGCTCGGGATCAAGTCGCAATGGCTGAACACGGTGGTGCGACGGTCCGGATCCACGCTGCGCTGGGCGATCAACGGGCCCGACGACATCATCGAAGCCGTGCCGGGGGTGCGGCTGCTGGCCTGGGAGCGATGGTTTGAGTCGTACACCTTCGCGCAGTTGCCCCGCTCATCGCGAGCCTTGGGCAAGGTCATGTCCCAAGTCCAAGCGGTCGCGAACATGTCGCAATACCACCGCTACGCATTCGGTCGCCCGGACGGGAAGCCTTGACCGCGGCCGCGCGTTGCATGACGTTGAGGCGTTAAGGAGGAACCACCATGGCCCACCCGGAAATCAAAGAACCCAGCGCTGGGCACCCGATCACCATCGAGCCGACCAGGGGGCGGGTGCAGGTACGCGTCAACGGCGAGCTCGTCGCCGACACCACGGCCGCGCTGGAATTACGCGAAGCCACTTTGCCTGCGGTGCAATACATTCCGCTCGCCGACGTGGTGCAGGACCGGCTCACCCCGACGGACACCAGCACGTACTGCCCCTTCAAGGGCGACGCGAGTTACTACAGCGTGACCACCTCGGCCGGTGACACCGTCGACGACGTGATCTGGACCTACAAGCAGCCGTATCCGGCGGTCGAACAGATAGCCGGGCACGTCGCGTTCTACCCCAACAAGGCCGACATCAGCATCTCGGCTCAGTAGGGCATCCATCCGGGAAGCGCGGCCGCCACCGCACGGGTGTCGCTGTACACGCGCATCGAGACGATCAGCCCGTCGCGGGTGTCGAAGATGCACACGAACGGGCTGTCATACTCGACGCCGTCGGACGTGGTGCCGGTGGCGTGCGCCTCCACGACGACGGTCTCTCCCTCGTTGACGCAACGCACCAAATCGATGGTCAGCTCGAGGTCTTGTTTGCGTCGCTCGATGGATCGCCGGAGTACGTGTTTGTCGCAGGACGTGCGTGTGTAGAGCGTCCAGTAGGTGAAGTCGTCACTGAGCAGGGCGAAGCCCTCGTCCAAATCGCCGCCGTCGCTGGTGCTCTGCAAGAACATCCAGGCCAGTTCGCCCTGCGGGTCATCGAACGGCGTCATCACAACGCAATATTGACTTGGCACGCAGTTCACGGTCAATCAGAGCAGTCGGGGAGTCATCAGGTGCAGACCGCGCGCACGGTCGTGTTTCCCGGAGCGGTCAGCTTCGGACACACGTTGGCGCCCCTTCGCCGCGGCCTCGGGGATCCCTGCTTCCGGGCTCCCGGCGACGGCTCGATCTGGCGCACCAGCCTGCTGCCCAGCGGGCCCGTCACGGCCCGGATCAGCCGCGTCGGGCCCGGCGCCGCCCGCGGTGCGGCGTGGGGTAGCGGTGCGCAGGAGTTCCTCGAAATGCTGCCCGCCATGCTGGGTTTCGACGACGACGACTCGGACTTCGTACCGCGGCATCCGACGGTTGCCGCCGCCCACCAACGGGTTCCGCACCTGCGGCTGGGCCGCACCGGACAGGTGCTGGAGGCTTTGCTCCCGGCGATCATCGAGCAGCGGGTGCCCGGCGCCGATGCGTTTCGCTCGTGGCGGGTGCTGGTGTCGAAGTACGGGACGCCGGCACCGGGCCCCGCACCCGATGGGATGCGGGTCATGCCGCCGGCCGACGTGTGGCGGCACATCCCGTCGTGGGAGTTTCACCGCGCCAACGTCGACCCGAGGCGGGCGCAGACCGTGGTGGCCTGTGCGCGGCGGGCCTTGTCGCTGGAGCGGTTGGTCACGCGGCCGACGGTGCAGGCGCGTGAGGCGCTGATGGCGGTACCGGGGGTGGGGGAGTGGACCGCCGCCGAGACCGCGCAGCGCGCATTCGGCGACGCGGATGCCGTGTCGGTGGGCGACTACCACATTCCCAAAATGATCGGCTGGACATTGCTGGGCCGGCCCGTCGACGACGCGGGCATGCTCGAACTGCTCGAGCCGATGCGGCCCCACCGCCAGCGCGTGGTGCGGCTGCTCGAAGCCAGCGGACTGGCATACGAGCCCCGCCGCGGGCCGCGCCTGCCGGTGCAGCAAATCCACTCGCTTTGATCCGTCGCGTTTTTCAGCCTGGCCATCGGGTACCCAACGGGACAGTAACCGTGTGTGAACCCCATGGAAGGAAGCTAGGAAAGAAGCGATGACTCAGTTCACAATTCCGGGATTGACCGACAAGCAGGCGGCGCGGCTCACCGAGCTGCTGCAAAAACAACTGAGCACCTACAACGATCTTCATCTGACGCTGAAGCACATTCACTGGAACGTGGTTGGCCCCAACTTCATCGGCGTGCACGAGATGATCGACCCGCAGGTGGACGCCGTCCGCGGATTCGCCGACGATGTAGCGGAACGCATTGCGGCCCTTGGTGCTTCGCCGCAAGGTACGCCCGGCGCCATCATCAACGATCGCTCGTGGGATGACTACTCGGTGGGCCGCGACACGGTGCAGGCGCACCTGGCCGCGCTGGACCTCGTCTACAACGGGGTCATCGAGGACATTCGCCAATACATCGACGAGACAGACGAACTCGACCAGGTGACCCAGGACCTGCTGATCGGCCAGGCGGGTCAGTTGGAGAAGTTTCAATGGTTCGTCCGGGCGCACCTGGAAAGCGCCGGCGGCGAGCTGGCGCACACGGGCAAGAGCACCGAGAAGGAGGCCGCCAGCAGCGCTCGTGGCAAATCCTGAGCGGCCTCTCCGCGTGAACTTCGTGCATTCGCCCCGGTAACCCGCACGCCGGGGCGAATGCCTTGCTCGCGGGCTGATGCCGTCGGTCCTCCGGAATAAGTGGACTCTAGTCCGGTTATATAGGGCATCCACTATATGAGGAGGCCAGATGCCTGCAGTCACGGCTAACACGCTCACGTTGCCACGAGTCAGCGGTCCCGGCCCCGCCGATACCGAGCGGCCGGTCCGATCGATCACCACCGGCCCTCGTGGCTACGAGGGCGAGGGCTTCCCGGTGGTGCGCGCCTTCGCGGGAGTCAGCACGGCCGCGCTGGATCCCTTCGTGCATATGGACCAGATGGGCGAGGTCGAGTACCAGCCGGGCGAGCCTCGGGGTACCGATTGGCACCCGCACCGCGGCTTCGAGACCGTCACCTACATGCTCGACGGGAAGTTCGCGCACCAGGATTCGCACGGTGGCGGTGGCCTGATCGCCGACGGCGCGACGCAGTGGATGACTGCCGGCTCGGGCATCCTGCACATCGAGACGCCGCCGGCCGAACTGGTCGACAGCGGCGGGCTTTTCCACGGAGTCCAGCTCTGGGTGAACCTGCCCAAGAAAGACAAGTTCGCGGTCCCGCGGTATCAGTCCATCGAAGGCGGCGACGCCGCGTTGCTCGCATCCGAGGACGGTGGAGCCCTGATCCGCATCATCGCGGGCGACATCGACGGGCACCGGGGCCCCGGCGTCACCCACACCCCGATCACCATGGCGCACGCGACCATCCAGAACGGGGCCCAGCTCAACATCCCATGGCGGCGCGACTTCAACGCGCTGGTCTATGCGTTGTCCGGCAGCGGGTACGTCGGCCCGGTCGCTCATCCGATCCACCAGGGCCAGTTGGCGGTCCTGGGCCCCGGGGATCGGATCACCGTGGGGGCGCGGCAGGTTCAGGATTCCGGCCCGACAGCCGTCCCCGGAGCCATTGATTTGCTACTTCTGGGCGGTCGCCCGATTCGCGAGCCGGTATTCCACTACGGGCCTTTCGTGATGAACACCCGCGCGGAATTGATCGAGGCGCTCGAGGACTACCAGGCCGGAAAATTTGGCAGCATTCCGCCAAATGCGCTAATGCCACACCACGGGGGTGGCACACTCTAGCAATGCTTCCTCGGGGGAATCGCCGGCCGGGACGGCCGCCTGCCGCCAAGGCCGACGAGACGCGGCAGCGGATTATCCAAGCTGCCCGTTTGGTCTTCAGTGAACGCGGCTACGACGGCGCGACGTTCCAAGCCATTGCGGCGCGCGCGGACCTGACCCGGCCGGCGATCAACCATTATTTCTCGAGTAAACGGGCGCTTTATCGAGAAGTCCTGGATGACACCAACGAATTCGTGATCGGGGCCGGCATCAAACAAGCCGAACGCGAGACCACGCTGGTAGCGCAGTTGACCGCATTCATCTCCGAAGCGACCAGAGCCAATTCGAAGAACCCGGCCGGATCCGCGTTTCTCATCAGCGGTGTCCTCGAATCGCAGCGGCATCCGGATTTGACAGGTACCGATAACGATTCAGTGCGAATGAGTCGAGAATTTCTGCTGCGTGTCATCAATGAGGCGATCGACCGCGGCGAGATCGTGACCGACGTCGAGCCGACGGTGCTGGCCGAGGCGCTGCTGGTGCTCGTCTGCGGGGTGGGCCTGTATGCGGGCTACGTCGAGAGCCCGGAAAACCTGCTGGCGCTCGTCGGTGTGATGCGCGGGCTGCTGGAAGGGGCATTCCAGGGGCGCGAGGAATAGACCGCCGCCGCGCAGTGAAGTTGCGCACAAAGCGCATAGGCTAACTAACTTATCCCGGTACCATGGACGGGATATGACTGACCTGGATGCCTCGTTGCCACCGTCCGTACGGTCCGCCGGCGACAGTTGGACCATCACCGAACTCGTCGGCGCCACCGCCCTGGGCGTCGCCGCGTCGCGCGCCGCGGAAACCGCCGGACCCGATCCGCTGATCCGCGACGACTTCGCGCGCCTGCTGGTCTCGTCGGCCGGTCCCGCGTGGGCGCGGCTGGCCGACCCCGAGCTCGGCTGGCTCGACGGTGACGAGCACGGACAGCGCTCCCACCGCTGCGGCATCGACTACCAGGCCGTGCGCACCCACTTCTTCGACGAGTACTTCGCGAACGCCGTCGCCGCCGGAATCCGGCAGGTGGTGATCCTGGCCGCCGGGCTGGACTCCAGGGCGTACCGGCTGGACTGGCCGGCCGCCACCACCGTCTACGAGATCGACCAGCCCCAGGTGCTGGAGTACAAGACCGGCATCCTGCAGCAGCACGGCGCCGTGCCGTCCGCCATCCGACACCCCGTCGCGGTGGACCTGCGTGACGATTGGCCCGCGGCGCTGACCGACGCTGGATTCGACCGCACCCAACCGACTGCCTGGCTGGCCGAAGGGCTGCTCCCGTACCTGCCCAGCGACGCGCAGGACCGGCTCTTCGAGAAGGTCACCGCGCTCAGCGCGCCGGACAGCCAGATCGCCATCGAAATGTTCGGCCTGAATTCCCGGAGCAATTCGCAGCGCTGGCTGCGGATGCGCGACCGGCTCGGCCTGGACGTCAATGTCCAGGCGCTGACCTACCACGAGCCGGACCGCTCGGACGCCGCCGCATGGCTGGCCGACCACGGCTGGCACGTGCACAGCGTGAGCAACCGCGACGAGATGGCCCGACTGGGCCGGCCGGTACCCGACGACCTGACCGACGAGGCGGTCCGCAGCACACTGCTGCGGGCGCGCCTCGGCAAGCCCACCGCCTGACCGAGGATCCATCCAAGGAGCACCATGAGTTCACTGCGCACCCACGACGACACCTGGGACATCAAGAGCAGCGTCGGCACCACCGCGGTCATGGTCGCCGCCGCCCGGGCGATCGAGACCGAGCAGCCCGACGCGCTGATCCGCGACCCCTACGCCCGGCTGCTCGTCAACAACGCCGGGGCCGAAGTCTTGTGGGAGGCCATGCTCGACCCGGACGTCGTGGCCAGGATCGAAGCCATCGATGAGGAATCCGCCGCCCGCATGCAGCACATGCGCGGCTACCAGGCGGTGCGGACCCACTTCTTCGACTCGTACTTCGCCGACGCCGTTGCCGCCGGGATCCGGCAGGTGGTGATCCTCGCGTCGGGGCTGGACTCGCGGGCGTACCGCCTCGACTGGCCCGCCGGCACCACGGTGTACGAGATCGACCAGCCCCAGGTGCTGGACTACAAGACCACCACGCTGGCCGAAAGTGGCGCCAAGCCGTCCGCCGATCGTCGCGAGGTGGCGATCGACCTGCGGGACGACTGGCCCGCCGCGCTGCGCACCGCCGGATTCGACCCGGCCCAGCCGACCGCCTGGCTGGCCGAGGGCTTGCTGATGTACCTGCCCGCCGAGGCGCAGGACAAGCTGTTCACCCAGATCGGTGAGCTGAGCCCGGCGGGCAGCCGTGTCTCCGCCGAAACCGCACCGATGCACGCCGAGGAGCGGCGCCAGCAGATGCGGGAACGGTTCAAGAAGGTGGCCGACCAGCTCGGGCTGGAGGAGACCGTCGACGTCGGCGAGCTGATGTACCGCGACGAGCACCGCGCGAACCTCGCCGACTGGCTCAACGAAAACGGCTGGCGCGCCACGGCACAGAACTCGATCGACGAGATGCACCGCCTGGGCCGCGGGGTGCAGAGTTCCGAGGTGGACGAAGACCGGGACGCCTTCTCGGACTTCGTCGTCGCCGAGCGCCTGTAAAGGCCGCAGCGCGCAGAGACGGCGCGCAACCGCTGCACGTCAACCGTTGGCTCGCGGTCCCGGTTACCGGGAATTCGGCTGGTCATCAGGAACAATGGTCACTCATTATGGCCAGAGGCGGATCCGTTCAGTCGCACCGTTGGTCGTTGCGAAAGGGCAGGTTTGTCGCCGCCATCGCGTCGGCCGCGGTCATGGCGATCACCGGTATGGGCTGGACGGGCTATCACACCGCGCTGGGCAAGATCATCATTTCTCATGCGCTACCGAATGCGGCGACGACGCTGGACGGCAACCAGAACATCTTGCTGATGGGTCTGGACAGCCGGCTGGACCAGAACGGCAAGCCGCTGCCCCAAGACGTTTACGACGCGCTGCACGCCGGTGACGAGAGCTCGGGCGGCTACAATGCCAATGTTCTTATCGTCGTTCACATTTCGGATGGCGACGGCCCGGTCACCGCGATATCGATCCCGCGTGACGACTACGCGGAGTTACCGGGCTGCCCGGGATCGGTGTGCGCCGGCAAGATCAAGCAGGCGTACGGGCTGGCTTACCAGCAGTCGCTGAATTCGCAGGCGGCCGGGAATTCGGGCGGGGCGGGCGCCAACAACCTGACGGCTCGCGAGCAGACCGCGCGCGAGGCCGGCCGCAAGGCCGAAATCAACGCGGTCAACGACTTTCTGGGCATCTCGGTGGACCACTTCGTCGAGGTCACGCTGGGCGCGTTCTTCCAAATCGCCAAGGCCGTCGAGCCGATCACGGTGTGCCTCAACGCCGATACGCGGGACAACTATTCGGGTGCGGACTTTCACCAAGGGGTGCAGCGCATCGACGCCGCGGACGCGATGGCCTTCGTACGGCAGCGGCGCGACGAAAACGACGGCTCCTTCACCGATTTCGACCGCACGCGGCGACAGCAGGCGTTCTTGGTGTCGCTGGTCAACGCGGCTCGCAGCGGCGGCGCGCTGTCCAGCGTGAGCGGACTGCGCAAACTGCTGCAGGTCGCCCGCGACAACGTCGCCGTCGACGACGGACTGGACATGATGGAATTCGCTTCGCGCGCCTCGCAACTGAGCGAGCGGCCGCTGTCGCTCTATACCCTGCCGATCGCCGGCTTCGGCAAAGACGCCAACGGGTCCGACATCAACCAGGTCGACCTGCCGACCATCCGGCGCATCGTCAACGAGCGGTTCATGTCGGACACACCGGTGGCGCTACAGGCCGCGTCGCCGTCCGCCCCGCCGCCGGTGCTGGCCGAACCCGCGATTCTCGACGTCGTCAACGCCACCTCACGGGACGGGCTCGCGGCCGCCATCGAGGAGGCCTTCGCCGGCCGCGGCTTCACCCGCGGCAGCGCCACGACCGCGGCCATCCCGGCCGACGACAGCGCCATCGAGTACGGCCCCGGAGCCGACCGGGCCGCACAGGTTCTGGCCGATCAGCTGCATGTGCCGGCGACGGCGAACAACGCCGTGGCCGCCGGCACGGTGCGGCTGACCGTGGGAACGCAGTTCCCGGCAGGGGACTACCTGGCCCACCCTGGCGCGACGGCCGACCCGTCCGGGTCCGGGCAGGTGAGCGCCGTGGCCGCCACCGGCACCGGCGACCGCGCCCCGGCACCGACCGATCTCAGCCAGATGACCGCCGCGAACGTTCCCTGCGTCAAGTAACCGGGGTTGGCCGGATCCTTCCTATTGCTCTCCCAACCGGATGGTTAGTATCGCGGTTATCACCGATGAGCGGCCGCCATGCGGCGGGACCTTGCTCGGGAAGGACAATGATGACCACCGAATCGGTTGCCTCGAAGACTTCGGACTCCACGAACGGGACCGCACCGACAGACATCCCCGCCACGGTTGCCCGGCTTCGCCAAACCTTCGCCACCGGGCGCACCCGCGACATCGAATGGCGCAAGCGCCAACTGCTGCAACTGGTGAAGCTGATGGAGGAGAACGAGGCCGCGCTCGCCGCGGCGCTCGCCGAAGATCTGGACCGCAGCCCGTTCGAGGCCTACATCGCCGACATCGCCACCACCGCCGGTGAAGCCAAATACGCGGCGAAGCGGGTGCGCCGGTGGACGCGCCGGAAGTATCAACTGCTCGAGCTTCCGCAGCTGCCCGGCCGCGGCTGGGTGGAGTACGAGCCCTACGGCACCGTGCTGATCATCGGCGCCTGGAACTACCCGTACTACCTGACGCTGGGCCCCGCGGTCGGAGCGATCGCCGCAGGAAACGCCGTCATCCTCAAGCCCTCGGAGATCGCGGCGGCGTCCGCGCACGTGATGGCCGAGCTGGTGCCCAAGTACCTCGACAACGACGCCATCGCGGTGGTCGAGGGCGACGGCGCGACGAGCCAGGAACTGATCGCGCAGGGCCTGGACCGCGTGCTGTTCACCGGCGGAACCGAGATCGGCCGCAAGGTCTACGAGGGCGCGGCGCCGCACCTGACCCCCTGCACGCTGGAGCTCGGGGGCAAGAGCCCGGTCATCGTCGCGGCCGACGCCGACGTGGAGGTGGCCGCCAAGCGGATCGCCTGGATGAAGCTGCTCAACGCCGGACAGACCTGCGTCGCACCCGATTACGTCCTGGCGGATGCCACGATTCGCGACGACCTGGTCGACAAGATCGGTGCCGCCATCACGAAATTCACCTCCGACAAGCCGGACGGCATGCGGGTGGTCAATCAGCGCCAGTTCGACCGGATCAGCGGTTACCTCTCCGGAGGCGACGGCAAGGTCACCGTCGGCGGGGCCTGCGACGCGTCGAGCCTGCGCATCCAGCCCGCCGTCGTGGTGGACCCCGACCCGAACGGGCCGCTGATGCAGAACGAGATCTTCGGTCCGGTCCTGCCGGTGATCACCGTCCAAAACCTGGACGAGGCAATACGTTTCGTGAACTCACGGCCCAAGCCGCTGTCGGCCTACCTGTTCACCAAGCGGCGCGAGACCCGCGAGCGGGTGATCAAGGAGGTGCCGGCCGGCGGCATGCTGGTCAACCACGTCGCCTTCCAGGTCTCGACGGCCAAGCTGCCGTTCGGCGGTGTGGGCGCTTCGGGAATGGGCGCCTACCACGGCAAGTGGGGGTTCGACGAGTTCAGCCACCGCAAGTCGGTCCTGACCAAACCCACTCGGCCCGACCTGTCGAGCTTCATCTACCCTCCGTACACCGAGCGTGCCTTCAAGATGGCCCGCCGGATGTTCTGACCGATTGCTCCAATTCGATTGCTAGACCGAGTTTTTCAGAATAGAGAGGAAACTTATGCCCGGAGTGCAGGATCGCGTCATCATCGTCACCGGAGCCGGTGGAGGACTGGGCCGTGACTACGCCCTGACCCTCGCCAAGGAGGGCGCCAGCGTCGTCGTCAACGACCTCGGCGGTTCCCGTGACGGCACCGGCGCCGGCCACAACATGGCCGACGAGGTGGTCAAGGAGATCAAGGACGCCGGCGGGCGGGCGGTCGCCAACTACGACAGCGTCGCCGAGCCGGAGGGCGCCGAGAACATCATCAAAACCGCGCTCGACGAATTCGGAGCCGTGCACGGCGTGGTCAGTAACGCCGGCATCCTGCGCGACGGCACCTTCCACAAGATGTCCTTCGAGAACTGGGACGCCGTGCTCAAGGTGCACCTCTACGGTGGCTACAACGTCATCCGCGCCGCGTGGCCGCACTTCCGCGAGCAGAGCTACGGCCGCGTGGTCGTCGCCACCTCCACCAGCGGGCTGTTCGGCAACTTCGGCCAAACCAACTACGGTGCGGCCAAACTCGGCCTGGTCGGCTTGATCAACAGCCTGGCGCTGGAGGGTGCGAAGTACAACATCCACGCCAACGCGGTCGCGCCGATCGCGGCGACCCGCATGACCGAGGACATCCTTCCCAAGGAAGTGCTGGAGAAGCTGACGCCCGAGTACGTCGCCCCGGTGGTGGCCTACCTGTGCACCGAGGAAAACCCCAACAGCGCTTCGGTTTTCGTGGTCGGTGGCGGCAAGGTGCAGCGGGTCGCGCTGTTCCAGAACAAGGGCGTCAACTACGACAAGCCGCCGACGGTGGACGACATCGCCTCGCAGTGGGGCGAGATCACCGACCTGTCCGCGGCCAAGCAGGCCGACTTCAAGCTGGGGTAAGCCAGTCGCGACCGGGTGGTCAGCGAGTCAGGCGAGCAGCTCGCCGCGCAAGCGGTCTACGTCCGCCTCGCTGATACCCGCGTCGCGCAGATAGGCGTCCAGCGAACCGAATTCCTGATCGATGGTCTGGCGGGCGGCGTCGAGGTATTCGGGACGCACGCCCAGGACACCGTCGGCCAGCCGGGCCTTGGTGAACGTGACGACCTCCGGGGTCAATTCGACGTCGGACCGTTTCTGGATCATCTCGTAGATGTGGTCGCGCAGCTGGGGCACCGCGGCGTTGCTGCGCAGGTAGTCGGCGACGATGGTGTCGCGATCGACGTCGAGCACCTCGAGCACCGTGGCGATCACGAAACCCGTGCGGTCCTTGCCCGCAAAGCAGTGCGTGAGCACCGACCGTCCGGCGGCCAGCATCGAAAAGACTTGCCGCACAGCGCGTTGCGCCCCGTTGCGGGTTGGGAACTGCCGGTACTCGTCGATCATGTGCCGGATGGCGGCCTGGTTGACCTCTTCGTCGGATTGGCCGGCGTCGCCCTCGAACAGCCGCCGAAACGCGGTCTCGTGCGGCGCGTCGTCGTCGCTGGGCTGATCGTCGCCGAGGTCGGGCAGCGGCAGCCGGTGGATCTCGATGCCGTCGGGGACCAGACCCGGTCCGCGTTTGGTGACTTCCTGGTTCGCGCGCAAGTCGGCGACGTCGGTGATGCCCAGCTCGCGCAGCGTGGTGCGGCCCTGGTCGTCGAGGCGGCTCAGCTCACCGGACCGGAACAACCGCCCGGGCCGCAGCGCAGGCGCTCCGTCGGCGACGTCGCGAAAGTTCCACGCGCCGGACAGTTCTCGCAGGGCCTCAGTCATTCGGTGTGACCGCCGCGGCGAAGGTCGACTGTTCGCGCCCGATCTCGGAGCGCGCGATGGTCCGCATGTGCACCTCGTCGGGCCCGTCGAAGATCCGCATGGCGCGGTGCCAGCCGTAGAGGCGGGCCAGCACGGTGTCGTCGCTGACGCCGGCGGCGCCGTGCACCTGGATCGCGCGGTCGATGACGTCGCAGGCCACCTGCGGCGCCACCGCCTTGATCTGCGAGACCAGCAGGTGCGCGGCCTTGTTGCCGTGCTGGTCGATCGTCCACGCCGCCTTCTCGCAGAGCAGTCGGGCCTGGTCGATTTCGTTGCGGGACTTGGCAATTGCCTGCTGCACCAGACCTTGGTCGGCCAGCGGCCGGCCGAAGGCGATGCGGTTGTTGGCGCGGTGCACCATCAGCGCCAGGGCGCGTTCGGCCCCGCCGAGCGCGCGCATGCAGTGGTGGATGCGGCCCGGTCCGAGCCGGGCCTGGGCGATGGCGAAGCCGCCGCCCTCTTCGCCGAGCAGGTTGGTCGCCGGCACCCGGACGTTGTCGTAGACGATCTCGCAGTGCCCGTGCTGGTCCTGCCAGCCGAACACCGACGTGGAGCGCAGCACGCTCACGCCCGGGGTGTCGATCGGCACCAGCACCATCGACTGCTGCTGGTGGCTCGCGGCCTCGGGGTTGGTGCGGCCCATCACGATCAAGATCTTGCAGCGCGGGTCGGCCGCGCCCGACGTCCACCACTTGCGCCCGTTGATGACGTAGTCGGCGCCGTCGCGCACGATGGCCGTCTGGATGTTGCGGGCGTCGCTGCTCGCGACCGCCGGCTCGGTCATCGAGAAGGCGCTGCGAATCTCGCCGGCCAGCAACGGCTCCAGCCACTGCTTGCGCTGCTCCTCGGTGGCGAACAGGTGTAGCGTCTCCATGTTCCCGGTGTCCGGGGCCGCGCAGTTGACCGCCTCGGGGGCGAGCTCCAGGCTCCAGCCGGTCAGCTCGGCCAGCGGGGCGTACTCGAGGTTGGTCAACCCCGACTCGGCCGGCAGGAACAGGTTCCACAGGCCGCGCTCCTTGGCCTTGGTTTTCAGTTCCTCGATGACGGGCGGGACCGTGTGGTCGTTGGGGCCGGCTTCCTCGCGGTACTTGTCGTATTCGGCCTCGGCCGGAAAGACGAATTCCGTCATGAAGTCGGACAGTCGCTTGTGGTAGTCGCTGGCTTTGGCCGACATCGCGAAGTCCATGCCCGTCACGATAGGACACGTGTCGAGTCGCTGCGTTTCCGGTCGTCAGCGCGATGCTTACGCCGCGGTGAAACCCGCGAGCCCGGGCGGCACGATAAAGGCCATGAGTGAATCCCGCCCCCCGTTGCCTCCATTCACCCACGAAACCGCGCTGCAGAAGGTGCAGGCGGCCGAGGACGCGTGGAACAGCTGCGACCCTGAACGCGTCAGCCTGGCCTACACGGTCGATTCGCACTGGCGCAATCGGGACGAGCACATCGTCGGCCGCAACGAGATCGTCGCGTTCCTGACCCGCAAGTGGGAGCGCGAGCTGGATTACTCGCTGCGCAAGAGCCTGTGGAGTTTCAACGGCAATCGCATCGCGGTGCGGTTCCAATACGAGTGCCATGACCAGTCCGGCCAGTGGTACCGCAGCTACGGCAACGAACTGTGGGAATTCACCGCGTCGGGACTGATGGCGCGCCGCGAAGCCAGCATCAACGACGTGCGCATCGACGAATCGCAGCGCCGCTACTTCGGGCCGCGCCCGGAGTCCGAACACGGCCAGGAGATCCCGCTCTGGTAGCCACGCGAACTTGCCCGCGCACAACGCCGTCTTGTGACGCCACAACGGCACGGGCGCTACTGCATCGCCCGGCGGTGGCGAACCATCGACCGGAGCATCGATCGCCGGGGGCGGGGGTATCCCGCCCTGGGCGTTCGCGCGTCCTTGGTGAAACCTGGTTAAGGTAGCGAAGCGCGCGGCCGAGCCGGCGCCACGCCCATCGGCAGGGACAGTACGGGAAAGTACGGAAAGTAGATGTACGCGCCATGACAAATGCGCAGACGACGGTAGGAGTGGTCGCCGAATCCGGCGCCGACGAGCGGCGGGTCGCGCTGGTGCCGAAGGCGGTCGCGTCGCTGGTGAGCAGCGGCGTGGCGGTGGTGGTCGAGTCCGGTGCGGGTGAGCGGGCGCTGCTGCCCGACGCGCTCTACACCGACGCCGGGGCCAGCATCGGGGACGCGTGGGGCGCCGAGGTGGTGGTCAAGGTCGCGCCCCCGACCCAGGCCGAGGTCGCCAAGTTGCACAGCGGCCAGACGCTGATCGGTTTCCTCGCGCCGCGCAACGCCGAGAATTCGATCGGCGCACTGAAGCAGGCCGGTGTGCAGGCGTTCGCGCTCGAGGCCATCCCGCGGATCTCCCGCGCCCAGGCGATGGACGCGCTGTCGTCGCAGGGCAACGTGTCCGGCTATAAGGCCGTGCTGCTGGCGGCCTCGGAGTCGACCCGCTTCTTCCCGATGCTGACGACGGCGGCCGGGACCGTGAAGCCGGCGACCGTGCTGGTGCTCGGGGTCGGCGTGGCCGGGCTGCAGGCGCTCGCGACGGCCAAGCGGCTGGGCGCGCGCACCACCGGCTACGACGTCCGCCCCGAAGTGGCCGACCAGGTGCGCTCGGTGGGCGCGCAGTGGCTCGACATCGGGATCGACGCGGCGGGCGAGGGCGGCTACGCCCGTGAGCTCACCGACGAGGAGCGCGCCCAGCAGCAGAAGGCCCTGGAAGATGCGATCGGCGGATTCGATGTCGTGATCACCACGGCGCTGGTCCCCGGGCGCCCGGCGCCACGTCTGGTCACCGCGGCCGCGGTGGAGGCGATGAAGCCCGGCAGCGTGGTCGTCGACCTGGCAGGGGAGACCGGCGGCAACTGCGAGCTCACCGAGCCCGGGCAGACGGTCGTCCGCCACGACGTCACCATCGCCTCGCCGCTGAACCTGCCGGCCACCATGCCCGAACACGCCAGCGAGCTCTACAGCAAGAACATCACCGCACTGCTGGACCTGCTGCTCAAAGACGGCACGCTGGCGCCGGACTTCGACGATGAGGTCATCGCGGACTCATGCGTGACCCGGGAGGTCTCCTAGATGTACGACGAACTGTTGGCCAACTTGGCGATCCTGGTGCTGTCCGGATTCGTCGGGTTTGCGGTCATCTCCAAGGTGCCCAACACGCTGCACACGCCGCTGATGTCGGGTACCAACGCCATCCACGGCATCGTGGTGCTGGGCGCGTTGGTCGTGTTCGGCTCGGTCGAGCACCCGTCGCTGGCGGTGCAGATCATCCTGTTCGTCGCGGTGGTGTTCGGAACCCTGAACGTCATCGGCGGGTTCATCGTCACCGACCGGATGCTGGGCATGTTCAAGGGCAAGAAGAAACCTGTGCCCGCGAAGAGTGAGGAGCCGGCGGCCAAATGAACTACCTGGTAATCGGCCTCTACATCATTTCCTTCGCCCTGTTCATCTACGGTCTGATGGGCCTGACCGGGCCCAAGACGGCGGTGCGGGGCAACCTGATCGCCGCGGTGGGCATGGCCATCGCGGTGGCGGCCACCCTGATCAAGATCCGCCACACCGACCAGTGGGTGCTGATCATCGCCGGCCTGGTGGTGGGCGTGGTGCTCGGTGTCCCGCCGGCCCGCTACACCAAGATGACGGCCATGCCGCAGCTGGTGGCGTTCTTCAACGGCGTCGGCGGTGGCACGGTCGCGCTGATCGCGCTGGCGGAATTCATTGAGACGAGCGGTTTTTCGGCCTTCCAGCACGGCGAGTCGCCGACCGTGCACATCGTGGTGGCGTCGTTGTTCGCCGCGATCATCGGCTCGATCTCGTTCTGGGGATCGATCATCGCGTTCGGCAAGCTGCAGGAGATCATCTCCGGATCGCCGATCGGCTTCGGTAAGGCGCAGCAGCCGATCAACCTGCTGCTGCTGGCCGCCGCCGTGGCCGCCGCGGTGGTGATCGGTCTGCACGCCCATCCCGGCACCGGTGGGGCGCCGCTGTGGTGGATGCTCGGGTTGCTGGCCGCCGCGGGTGTGCTGGGCCTGATGGTGGTGCTGCCGATCGGCGGCGCCGACATGCCCGTGGTCATCTCGCTGCTGAACGCGATGACCGGGCTCTCGGCCGCGGCCGCCGGGCTGGCGCTGAACAACACCGCGATGATCGTGGCGGGCATGATCGTCGGCGCGTCCGGTTCGATTTTGACCAACCTGATGGCCAAGGCGATGAACCGCTCGATCCCGGCGATCGTCGCCGGGGGCTTCGGCGGCGGCGGGGTCGCCCCGAGCGGTGGCGACGGTGGCGACAAGACCGTCAAGGCCACCTCGGCGGCCGACGCCGCGATCCAGATGGCCTACGCCAACCAGGTGATCGTGGTGCCCGGCTACGGCCTCGCGGTCGCGCAGGCCCAGCACGCCGTCAAGGACATGGCGGCCCTGCTGGAGAACAAGGGCGTCACCGTGAAGTACGCGATCCACCCGGTCGCGGGCCGGATGCCCGGGCACATGAACGTGTTGCTGGCCGAGGCCGAGGTCGACTACGACGCCATGAAGGACATGGACGACATCAACGACGAATTCGGCCGCACCGACGTCGCGATCGTCATCGGCGCCAACGACGTCACCAACCCGGCGGCGCGCAACGACGCGTCCAGCCCGATCTACGGCATGCCGATCCTCAATGTCGACAAGGCCAAGTCGGTGATTGTGCTCAAGCGGTCGATGAACTCCGGCTTCGCCGGCATCGACAACCCGCTGTTCTACGGCGAAGCCACCAGCATGCTGTTCGGTGACGCGAAGAAATCGGTGACCGAGGTCGCCGAGGAACTCAAGGCGCTGTAGCGACAAAAGCGCCTGTGCGCTGGGAGTTTAGACGGGCGGGTACGCCGGCGGCGGGTATCCGTTTCCGTCGGTGACCCCGCGCAGCCCCCAGGTCAGGTACCGCATGAAGAACTCGATCTCGTCGCTTCCGTCGTAATCCGGACTCGGATCCATCGGCCCCACCTCTCGACTCATCGCGTTCGATGAGGAGTCTAGTCGCACACGCGTGCACGTGACACCCGGCGTTTTGCATAAACTGTCCAACCAGTTGATTGATAGCTATTCTGGCCGAACCGGCCCTGGCCTGGCCATACCGACGATAGTGAGAGCAGATGCCCACCGACAGCATCACCCCGAATGGGCTGACCCGCCGCGAAGAGCTGCTGGCGGTCGCCACCAAGCTGTTTGCTGCGCGCGGCTATCACGGGACTCGGATGGACGATGTGGCCGACGTGATCGGCCTGAACAAGGCGACCGTCTATCACTACTACGCCAGCAAGTCGCTGATCCTGTACGACATCTACCGCCAGGCCGCCGAGGGCACGCTCGCCGCCGTGCACGACGACCCGTCCTGGACGGCGCGCGAGGCGCTCTACCAGTACACCGTTCGGCTGCTCACCGGCATCGCCAGCGATCCCGAGCGGGCCGCGGTGTACTTCCAGGAGGCGCCCTACATCACCGAATGGTTCACCAGCGAGCAGGTCGCCGAGGTCCGCGAGAAGGAAACTCAGGTCTACCAACATGTGCACGGACTGATCGACCGCGGGATCGCCAACGGCGAGTTCTACCCGTGCGACTCGCACGTGCTGGCGCTGGGCTACATCGGGATGACGCTGGGCAGCTACCGCTGGCTGCGGCCCAGCGGCCGGCGTTCGGCCAAGGAGATCGCCGCCGAGTTCAGCACCGCGCTGCTGCGCGGGCTGATCCGCGACGAAGCGATCCGCACGACGTCCCCGCTGGGACCCTAAGCGCGCAGGTGCTTGTCGAGAAATGCGAGCTGGTCGGCCACGACCCGGTCGAAGGCGTCGTCGACGTAGATCGCGAAATGACCCTCGGGATACAGCCTGACCTCGCCGCGGGGCGCCTTCGCCGCGTGCCGCAGCGTCGCCGCCGCGGGGGCCACTGAGTCGGCCTCGCACACGCAGAACAGGATCGGGCAGGCGATCTCGGGCGTGCAGCGGCCCGGGCGATAGCTGAAGACCTGCAACGCGATTCGGGCGGCGACCTCGTTGCGGAAGTCGAGCCCGTCGGGCACCAACCGCAGGTAGCCCGCATACGCGTCGGGGGTGTTCATCAACGCGACCTCGCCGGGCTTGCCGGCCGTCGCGACCATCACCGGCGGGCGGCCCAGCCGGCGCGCGAGGAGGTCGCGGACCACCCGCGCGGTGATGCGCGCGGCGATCAACGGGTTGGTGATGGTGCGCGCCGACGCGAGGCCGTCGGTGAAGGGACACTGGGCGACGGCCGCGGCGATGCCCGGCAGCCGCGCCGCCGTGGCGATCACGTGGCCGCCGGCAAAAGAGGTGCCCCACAACGCGATTCGCTGGGGGTCTATCCCCGGGATGGTGCGGGCGTACTCGACGGCCGCGGCCCAGTCGGCGAGCTGCATGCCGACGTCGAGCACCTGACGCGGCCGGCCCTCGCTGTCGCCGAAGTTGCGGTAGTCGAACACCAGGCAGGCGTAGCCGGCCGTGCTGAAACGCTCCGCGTACGCGTCCAGGCGCATGCCGCGCACCGCGCCCAGGCCGTGCGCCATCACCAGCAGCGGGGCGGGCCCGTCGCCGGGCGGCCGGTAGAGCCAGGCGCTGATCAGGTCGTCGCCGGAGGCGAACCGAAGGTCTTCGCGTCTTGTCATCAGCGATTGATTCTGCCCCCGCGGGCCGCGGCCCGCGGGGTAGGTATGCTGCCCAAAATTTATGGACTACTGTCTAGAAAAGTTGTCCAGGTTTTACAGGGACGGAGACTCTCATGGCGATCCGCGTCGCGCACGTCGGTACCGGAAATGTCGGAGGGCTGGCCCTCGCCGAGCTCATCACCAACCCCCAGTTCGAGCTGACCGGGGTGTGCGTCTCGACGCCGGAGAAGGTGGGCAAGGACGCCGGCGAGCTGTGCGGCGTCGGCCTGGACACCGGCGTCGTCACCGGCGTCACGGCCGTCAACGACCTGGACGCGATCATCGCCGCCAAGCCCGACTGCGTCGTCTACTGCGCGATGGGCGACACCCGGCTGCCCGAGGCGATGGCCGACGTCATGCGTATCCTGGCCGCCGGCATCAACGTCGTCGGCTCGTCGCCGGGCCTGCTGCAGTACCCGTGGGGCGTTATGCCCGACAAGTACATCGCCCGCGTGGAAGACGCTGCCAAGCAAGGCAATTCGAGCGTCTTCATCAGCGGTGTCGACCCGGGATTCGCCAACGACCTCATTCCGTTCGCGCTCGCCGGCACCTGTCAGCGCATCGAGCAGGTGCGCTGCATGGAGATTCACGACTACGCGTCGTACAACGGGACTGAAGTCATGGACTACATGGGGTTCGCCAAGCCCATGGATGAAATCCCGATGCTGCTGCAGCCGGGCATCCTCAGCATCGCCTGGGGCACCGCGATCCGCCAGCTGGCGGCCGGCCTCGGCATCGAGGTCGACGAGATCACCGAGTCCTACCAGCGCGAGCCCGCGCCCGAGGATTTCGACATCGCGGTCGGCCACGTCGCCAAGGGCACCGTGGCCGTGCTGCAGTTCGAGATCCGCGGCATGGTCAAGGGCCACCCCGCCATCGTCATCGAGCACGTCACCCGGTTGCGGCCGGATCTGCGCCCCGACCTGCCCCAGCCCGCCTCCGGCGACGGCTCCTACCGCGTCGAGATCACCGGCGAGCCGTCGTATGCGGTCGACATCATCCCGAGCAGCCGCAAGGGTGACCACAACCACGCGGCGATCGCGGGCGCCGCGGGCCGCGTCGTCAACGCCATCCCCGCCGTGATCGCGGCGCCGCCGGGCATCCGGACCACACTTGATTTGCC
This sequence comes from Mycobacterium sp. MUNTM1, assembly GCF_054660795.1. Lineage (NCBI taxonomy): Bacteria > Bacillati > Actinomycetota > Actinomycetes > Mycobacteriales > Mycobacteriaceae > Mycobacterium > Mycobacterium sp. MUNTM1. The sequence continues at coordinate 23,081 of NZ_BAAGDE010000018.1, read as the reverse complement.
GCTGGTAACGGGCAAAGGCCTATACGCACCAAGCACTTTGGTGACCACCTAAATCGAAAGGAGACCCACGTGGGTCGGGTAGACGGCAAGGTAGCGCTGATCAGTGGCGGCGCCGGCGGGATGGGCGCCGAGGACGCCCGGCTGCTGGTCGAGGAGGGCGCCAAGGTCGTGATCGGCGACATCCTGGACGACCAGGGCAAGGCGCTGGCCGACCAGATCGGCGACTCCGCGCGCTACGTGCACCTCGACGTCACCCAGCCCGACCAGTGGGACGCCGCCGTCGCCACCGCGGTCGGCGAATTCGGCAAGCTCAACGTGCTCGTCAACAATGCCGGCACCGTCGCGCTCGGCCCGCTGAAGAGCTTCGATCTGGCCAAGTGGCAGAAGGTGATTGACGTCAACCTGACCGGGACGTTCCTGGGCATGCGCGCGTCGGTCGAGCCGATGATCGCGGCCGGGGGCGGCTCGATCATCAACGTGTCGTCCATCGAGGGCCTGCGCGGCGCGCCCATGGTGCACCCTTACGTCGCGTCCAAGTGGGGAGTGCGCGGGCTGGCGAAGTCGGCGGCATTGGAGCTGGCGCCGCACAACATTCGGGTGAACTCGGTGCACCCCGGCTTCATCCGCACCCCGATGACCGCCCACCTGCCCGAGGACATGGTGACCATTCCGCTCGGGCGTCCGGGCGAGGTCCGGGAAGTCGCGACCTTCGTCCTCTTCCTGGCCAGCGACGAGTCGTCCTACTCCACCGGCAGCGAGTACGTGATGGACGGCGGCCTGGTCACCGACGTCAATCACAAGGAGTTCTAGGGCGGTGCGGGCGGTTTGACGCCGAGCGTGCACTCACTGCGACAATCGGGTTTATTTTCCGCCGTCAGTGCACGTTCGACGTAGGGGATGGTGTAGATGCTGCGCACTCTGGCGGGTCTCGTCGGATCGAACCATGTCGTCACCGATCCTGATGTGCTAGCGGCGCGCAGCGTCGACCACACCGGCCGGTACCGGGGCACGGCGAGCGCGCTGGTGCGACCGGGCACGGCCGAGCAGGTCGCCGAGGTGCTGCGGGTGTGCCGGGACGCCGGGGCGCATGTGACGGTGCAGGGCGGCCGGACCTCACTGGTGGCCGGCACCGTTCCCGAGCACGACGACGTGTTGTTGTCCACCGAGCGGCTGCACGCCGTCGGCGAGGTCGACACCGTCGAACGACGCATCGAGGCCGGCGCCGGAGCCACCTTGGCCGCGGTGCAACGGGCCGCGGGCGCAGCAGGTTTGGTGTTCGGCGTGGACCTGGCGGCCCGCGACACCGCGACCGTCGGCGGGATGGCGTCGACGAACGCCGGCGGCCTGCGCACCGTGCGCTACGGCAACATGGGCGAGCAGGTGGTCGGCGTCCAGGTGGCGCTGCCCGACGGCACGCTGTTGCGCCGGCACAGCCGGGTGCGCCGCGACAACACCGGTTACGACCTGCCGGCGCTGTTCGTCGGCGCCGAGGGCACGCTGGGCGTCATCACCGAGCTCGACCTGCGGCTGCACGCCACCCCGACGCATCGGGTGACGGCGATCTGCGGGTTCGCCGACCTCGACGCGCTGGTGGCCGCCGGGCGCACCTTCCGCGACGTGGACGGCATCGCGGCCCTGGAATTGATCGACGGCCGGGCCGCCGCGCTGACCGGCGAGCACCGCGGCGTCGGAGCCCCGGTCGCCGGCGAGTGGCTGCTGCTGGTGGAGTTGGCCGCCGATCACGACCAGACCGAGCGGCTCGCCGGGCTGCTCGACGACGTGCCGATGCGCGCCGATCCCGCGGTCGGCGTGGATCTTGTTGCGCAGCAACGGTTGTGGCAGGTCCGCGAATCGCTGGCCGAAGTGCTCGGCGTGTATGGGCCCCCGCTGAAATTCGATGTCTCGCTGCCGCTGTCGGCGATCAGCGAATTTGAAAGGCACGCCGTCGATTTGGTGCACACGCACGCCCCCGACGCGCTGCCGGTGCTGTTCGGTCACATCGGCGAGGGCAACCTGCACCTGAACGTGTTGCGCTGCCCGGCCGACCGCGAGCGGGCGCTGTACGAGCCGATGATGGACCTCATCGCGCGATCCGGCGGCAACGTCAGCTCCGAACACGGCGTCGGCAGCCGCAAGCGGCCCTACCTGGGAATGTCACGAGATGCCGCCGACATCGCCGCGATGCGCACGGTCAAGGCCGCCCTGGACCCGTCCGGCTATCTCAACGCCGCGGTGCTCTTCGACTGATCGGCGCTTTGCGTGCACGAGAGTGCGCACTTGTACGCCCCATCCGGCGTGTCGCCGTGCAGACCCGCACGCTCGCAGGAGGAGTGGATCCGACTAGCTGCCCTTGATGCCCACCGCGTGGCGCAGCTGCGCCAGAAATTGTTCGGCATCATCGCTGCGCACGATGTAGTGCGAAATCGCAATCCGGATGACCGTCGCGGCCTTCACCGCCGCGTTAGGCCCGGGCAGGTGGCGCTGCAAGCCCTCGCGCATCTGCGGGATGACCCAGGAGAACTGGGCGATGGTGTGCTCGGGCTCGACGTCGACCATCCGCACCCCGGAGTACGAATGCTGGTACTCCACGATGAACCGCAGCACGGCGTCGAGCTTGTCCACGCCCTTCAGGCCGGCGGTGGCCTTCACCAGACCGCTTTCGAAGATCTGACGCTCATAGGCCGAAAAGGCCGACAGCAGCTCCTCTTTGGAGGCGAACCAGCGGTACAGCGTCGGGCGGGAGACGCCCGCCTGGGTGGCGACGTCGGACAGGCTGAGCTTGGTTTTGCCGTTGCGGCCGAGCACCTCGGCGGTGGCCGCCAGGATGCGCTGGCGCGTCGAGGTGTCGGTGTCGGCGATCGTCGTCGCCCGGGCCGGCTGGCTCATGATTCAAACTTTACGAAGTGTCGCCGAGGTGTCATGGTCATTCGCTCCCACGTTAGGCCCGAGGCGGGCGCCGGCGCACCAGCACCGACTGCTGGATGGCGCCGACCGCGCCCTGCTCGTCGAACAACGTGCCGATGGTGGTCCCGATACCGTCCGGCCCGTAGCTGGTCTCCGCCCGAATCCCGATCCAGTCGCCGTCGGGAACACGAAATACGTGTACGGCCAGATCGGTGTTGAGGAAAGTCCATTTGGTGATGTCGAGCTTGCTGCCGATGCCGTTGGCGCAGTCGGCCACCGCGAACAGCCGTTCCAGCTGCGTCATGGATTCGCCGTTGACCAGGTCGACGGTCGGGTTGATCCAGGATTCGCCGGGCCCCTCGCTGAGCGGCTCGGTCAGCCACAGCCACTGAAGGCTGTGCACGTAATTGCGGTCCCAGTCCCGCGCCTTGAGGTTGCGGTTGAAGGCCTCGGCGCGCGGCCGCGGCAGTGGCGCCGCGGCGTGCGCGATCGGCTCGGTGTCCTGGTGCTGCAGCCGCCACCCGGTGGCGCGCGCCACCGGGCGCGGTGTGCCGTCGGGGCCGGGGGCCAGCATCTCGGCGCCGAGCAGCTCGATCTGCTTGCCCGGGCGTTGCACCTCGGCACGCACCCACAGATCGCCCTCGGCCGGTACCCCGCCCAGCAGGTCGATGACGACCCGGGACAGACGCGTGTCGTCGCGCTGCTCGCACCGCTCCAGCGCCCGGACCAGCAGCGCCGACACCGGACCCCCGTGCTGGATGGCCGCAGACCAGGTGCCGCGCGCCAGATCGGTCGCCCGGAACTTCTCGCCCAACCCGGCGTCGTCGCCGGCCGAGTCGATCAGCTCGTAATAGGCGTCGGTCATCGTCAACCTCTCGGGTCAGGGCAGGCCGGCGCCGGGAGTGGTCACCGTGACGGCGTCCAGCCGGGAAAGCCGGGTGCCGATCAGGCGCTGAGGATAGGCCTCCGTGCTCGACAACAGAAACAGGGTCCGGCGCTGCGGGCCGCCGAGGGCGCACGCGACCGCGACCCGGTCGCCCATGTCGATGCGGTCGGTCACGGTGCCGCCCGCCACGATCCGCTCGAACTGGTGGGCCAGCGTCATCGCCGTCCACACCCCACCCTCGGCGTCCAGCGCGATGCCGTCGGGCGGGCCGTCCAGGCCGTCGGCGAAAACCCGGCGGTCGGACAGTGCGCCGTCGTCGGCGATCGAAAACGCGGTTAGCCGCCGGCCCGTCGATTCGGCGACGATCAGCGTTTTGCGATCCGGGGTGATCGCCATGCCATTGGGGAAGTCGAGCTCGTCGGCCACCACGGTGACGCCCTCGTCGGGGTCTAGACGAAGGATCACCCCACCGCTGAGCGCCTGGCAGCCGATGTAGGCACGGCCCGCGTCGTCGATGACCATGTCGCCGAGGCTGGCCGGAGCCAGGTCCGCGAGATCGGCGATGGTGACCACGGTTTCGCCGTCATAGCGCAGCACCTGCCGGTCCTCGGTCGAGGCGATCAGCAGCGACCCGTCGGGCCGGAAGCCCAGACCCGACGGCGAATGCCCGGGCAGCGCCAGGGTGGTCAGCGAGCCACCCATGGTCGCCGTGTGGACGGCCTCGCCCAGCATGTCGGAGAACCACAGCAGGCCCTCGAACCAGCGCGGGCCCTCGCCGAAGCAGAATCCGTTGGCCACCGGCTGGGGAATCATTCGTCCCCGCCTTCGGCAAATCGGTCCGCGTTACAAAACACCGAAAAAGTGTCATGCACCGCGGGTACCGGTGTCAATCTGCCGATCGGGCGAGCTCCCGTGCCACGGCCTCGTGGTAGGCGTCGATCTTGGCCGGGTTCGCCTGGAGAAAGAGCTGATCGGGCAGCGGGGCGTGTTTGTACGCCTCGATCGTCATGGTCCGGGAGAACAGCGTGATGTCCTGCCCGGGCCTGGTGAAGTGGTACGAGACCGTGATGCGGCCCTCCATGCCGCCTTGAAACATACCGCCCGCCCGGTCGTGGCCCAGCCGGCCGATCGAGGTGAACACGAACAGGGTCGGGCGCACCGCGGCGGCCAGCTGCCAGCTGAACACGCGGTCGCCGTCGGGACCGGCTTCCTCCCAGGTGTCGCCGACCTTCAGCGGGAGTTCCGGCAATCTACCGATGTGCGCGCTGCCCGGGTAGGTCTTCGTCCAGTTCTGCGGGTTGGTCACGAAGTCGTACACCGTCTCCGCGGACTGCGTGAAGGCGGTCTCTGAGGTGGTGGTCACGATGCCCAATGGTGTTGCCTCCCTGTGCGTTCCGCCGTCCCGTCGATCGGCGGGGCCGCCGTCTTGTTAGCCGAGCTTTACAAATCCTACTCAAAGTGTCACGCTGAGCGCTGAGCCGCGAGCGCGAGAGGTGGACTGGGTTGACGAAGGCGTCTGAGGAATCCGCGCAGACCGAATGGACCGTGCAGGGCCTGCTGGATCTGTTCGACGTGCAGGCCGACGGGGACGACCGGTTCACCGGCGAGACCGGCATCGCGGTGGGCGACGAACGCCAGGTGGTGGAGGGCACCCAGGTGCTCGCGCAGGCGATCGTCGCGGTGGCGAAGCGGTTCGCCGACAAGTCGGTGCGCTCGGCGCACGCCGTCTTCTCCCGTGCCGTGGTCGTCGGTCCGCCGATCGAACTCGTCCTCGACGTCGTGTCCGAAGGCCGGTCCACCGCCACCGCGGTGGTCGCGGTGCACCAGAACGGCCGGCGCTGCCTGAGCATCACCGTGCTGGCCGACGTCCCGACCGACGACGTGATCCGGCACCACCTGCCGCGCCCCGACGTGGCCGCCCCGGCGGACGCCAACCACTCGCCGATGCCGATGGTCGGCCGCGAACTACGCCTGGTCGACGTCGTCGACGTCAACAGCCCCGACGAGGTCGGCCCGCCGGAGCTGTACGCGTGGCTGCACTACGACCCGATCCCGACCCGCGACGAGTTGGCCAAGGCGCTGCTCGCATACTTCACCGGCCATCTGGGCATCTCCACCACGATGCGGGCGCACGAGGGCATCGGCACCGCCCAGGCGCACCTGACCGTGTCGACCGCGCCGATGAGCATCTCCGTCGCATTCCACGAACCGGTGGACTGGACCGGGTGGCTGCTCTACACACACGAGAGCACCCAGGTCGGCGCGGGCATGTCGTACGTGCGCGGCACCGTGCACTCTGAAGAGGGTGAGCTGCTCGCCTCGTTCGCCCAGGAGGCGCTGATCCGCCCGCTGCGCACCAGCGACACGGCGATCGACTCTCGCGCGCGGTTCTAACGGCCATGCGCTTCACCATCACCCACCCGATGCACAGCCATCCGTACAACCCGGAGCTGGTGAGCGGGGACGGCATCGGCAAGGTGGCCGCCGCGGCCGAGGCGGCCGGGATCCACGGTTTCGGCTTCACCGATCACCCGGCGCCCTCGCAACGCTGGCTGGAGGCCGGCGGGCACGACGCGTTAGACCCTTTCGTCGCCTTGGGTTTCGCGGCCGCTACGACCTCCACGCTGCGGTTGATCCCCAACATCGTGGTGCTGCCATACCGAAACCCGTTCGTGGTGGCCAAGTCCGGCGCCACGCTGGACCTGCTCTCCGGTGGCCGCTTCACCCTCGCGGTGGGCGTGGGCTACCTCAAGCGCGAGTTCGCGGCGCTGGGCGTCAGCTACGACGAGCGCGCCGAGCTGTTCGAGGAATCCCTTCGGGTGATCCGGGCCATCTGGACCGGCGACGATGTCTCCTTTGAAGGCAAGCATTTCAGCGCGCGAGGCATCACCGCGCATCCCCGACCGGTCAGCGATCCGCATCCGCCGATCTGGATCGGCGGCAACACGTCGTCATCGCGGCAGCGGGTCGCCCAGTACGGCGACGGCTGGTGCCCATTCCCCGCGCCGCCGCAGCTGGCGCAAACCGCCGGCACGGCCGTCATCGACTCGCTGGAGAAACTCACCGCCGGCATCGACGATCTGCGGCGCAGATGCGATGCGGCCCAGCGGGATTGGTCGGCCATCGACATCACCTTCACCAACTTCGAGGGCGGCAGCCCCGCGAGCGACGACTTCAACGCCGACGCCTACCTGGAGGGCCTGGACAAGCTGGCGAAGCTGGGCGTCACGTGGGTCAGCATCCACCTGCCCGGCGACAGCATGACGCACGCGCTCGAGACCCTCGACCGGTTCCGCACCCTGGTCGTCGACGCGGCCTAGTCGGATCGAAGGCGTTTCATGGACTTCTCCCGCGTCGAACTTTCACCCGAGGATCAGAAATTCCTCGACGAGACCCGGGCCTTCATGGCCGAACACGTCACGGACGAAGTACGTCGCCGCGACCGCGAGACCGGCGAAAACTTCAGTGAGCCCGTGCATTTGGCGCTCGGTAAAGAGGGTTACCTGACTTCGGACTGGCACCAGGAGTCCGAAGGGGGATTCGATCCGGTGCGCCGGCGCATCTTCCACCTCGAGATCGGTCGCGCGCACACCCCGTGGTTCCACTGGGGCACCACCGCGGTCGTCGCGCGGCTGGTGAAGCAATTCGGGAAGGCCGAACTCGCCGACGCGATCCTGCCGGGCGTGCTGTCCGGCGAGATCCGGCTCTGCCTGGGTTACACCGAGCCCGAAGGCGGCTCCGACGTCGCCACCTGCAAAACCAGGGCCGTGCGGGACGGGTCGTGCTGGGTGATCAACGGCTCCAAGATGTTCACCTCGAACGCGCAGAACGCCAAGTACGTCTTCCTGCTGACCAACACCGATCCGCAGGGGCGTAAACACAAGAACCTGACCATGTTTCTGGTGCCGCTGGATTCCGACGGCATCGAGATCCAGGGCATCCGCACGGTGGACGGTGACCGTACCAACATCGTGTACTACAGCGACGTGCGGGTCGATGACCTGTATCGGATCGGTGAGGTCAACGGCGGCTGGACGGTGATGCGGTTCGCCCTCGACGCCGAACACGGCATCACCGACGCGCAAGACCATGGCCTGCAGAACATTTCGATGCTGTCGGAACACGGCCACCTGATGGCCGAGGCGGCAGATGGGGTCGCTGCGATCCTGGCCACACCCGACGCGGCCGGTCGGCGCCCGATCGACGACGACGCCACGAGATATCGGCTCGGGCGGAGCATGGCCCGCATCGAGGCGGCCATGTCGACGCCCGGAATGTACGGGCGGGTGGCGCTCATCCAGACCATGCGCGACGTGTCCCAAGAATTCATGGACCTGCTGGGCACGGCATCGGCATTGCCCACCGACACAACGGGTTCCGCGGACGACGGCGCCATCGAGTTCATCTTCCGGCACGGCGTGCCCGCCGGCATCTACGGCGGCACCATGGAGGTGTTCCGCAACATGATCGCCCAGCACGAGCTGGGGCTGGGGCGTCCTAGCTACGGTCGCTGAGCGGCAGCTCGGCCGTCATCTCGACGCGGGTATCGTCGAAGCTCAGGAATCCCCTGATGGGCAGGCTTTCCGGCGGCGGGCCGGGATAGCACCACGCGACGTCAGGGACGACATCCTCGCCCGAGACGAACGACCAATACGTCGCGAAGCCCTTGTAATTGCAGTAACTCTCCGTCTCGGAGCGCTGCAACAGATCGGTGCGCACGTGCGCCGGATCGACGTAAAGCCTTGGGGCGAGCGCGGTCTCGAACACGATCACCGTGTCGTCGGTATCCACCAGCGTGGTGTCGCCGACGCGGACGCGCAGGCGGCGTTGGGTCGGCCGGCAATCGACGCGGTGGTAGGGGTTCGGCGGGTAATGTACGAGCCTGCGCCCCTCTTCCAGCCAGGTGTCGACCGCGTCCCAGGGCACCTGGACGAAACCCGGCGCCTCGGGCTCCGGTTCGCTGGGTAGGTCGCCGACCTCGTCGGCCGCGAAGGCGTAGCTCAGCGGGCGGCCGCGCCGGTGCACCATCAGTGCCCGTTCGGTGTCGATCACCACCCGGCCGTCCTTGACGGCCTGCACGCGGCGGGGATGCGGTTCGATGTAGACGACGTCGTCGGGGATCGCGGGCGAGAAGCGCCCCGCGGGATCGCTGCTGAGCGGACCACGCCCGGCCACCAGAGTCATGCGTTCCTCCCTCCGGCGCACGCAAACGCCGCTGGACGCCACGCTAGCGTGACACTCGACACACGGCGTCACGATGGCGGGACGCTCGAACGGCAGAAGGTGGGAAATCACCCATGGCGGGACCGGTAGCAGGCGTCAAAGTCGTCGAACTCGGGGTCTGGGTGGCCGGACCGGCCGCCGGCGGCATCCTGGCGGACTGGGGCGCCGACGTGATCAAGGTCGAACCGCCCACCGGTGATCCGGCGCGGATGTTCGGCCGGATGCTCGGCTGCGATCTGGGCCTCAACCCGCCGTTCGAGATGGACAACCGGTCCAAGCGCAGCGTCGTGCTGGACCTGGGGACCGACGAGGGCCGCGGCACCGCGTTCGAATTGCTCGCCGGCGCAGACGTTTTCCTGACCAATGTGCGCCCCGGCGCGCTGCGCCGCCTCGGCCTGGACTTCGAGACGGTCTCGGCCGCCAACCCGCGGCTGGTCTACGGGCTCATCACCGGATACGGCGAAGACGGGCCCGACGCCGACCGCGCCGCCTTCGATGTCGCCGCCTTCTGGTCCCGGGCCGGGGTCGCCCACCTGCTCACCCGGCCCGGCGACACACCACCGTTTCAGCGCGGCGGCATGGGCGACCACTCCGCCGGGATGACGATGGCGGCGGCCGTGTGCGCGGCCCTGCTCGCGCGCGAACGCACCGGGTCGGGCCAGCTGGTGACCACCTCGCTCTACCGGCAAGGCGCCTACACCGTGAGCTTCGACCTCAACACCTATCTGATGAGCGGGCAGCCGATCGCGATCGGCCAGCGCGAAACGATGGGCAACCCGTGCATGAACAACTACGCGGCCTCCGACGGGCGGCGGTTCTGGATCGTCGGCCTGGAGCCTGAGCGGCACTGGCCGGCGCTGTGCCGTGCGGTGGGCCGGCCCGACTGGCGCGACGACCCCCGGTTCGCCGACGCCCGCGCCCGCGCCGTCAACTCGACCGTGCTGATCGCCGCGCTGGACGAGATCTTCGCGACACGGCCGCTCGAGGAGTGGGCGCAGGTCTTCGCCGGCGAACCGGATTTCTTCTGGTCACCGATCAACACCCTCGAGGACGTCGTCGCCGACGAACAGTTCCACGCCGCGGGCGGCATCGTCGACGTCCCCGACGGTGACGCCGTCGTGCCGATGGTGGCCACACCCGCGGATTTCCATGGGACGCCGTGGGCACCGCGTTCTGCGGCACCGGAACTCGGGCAGCACACCGAGGAAGTCCTGGCCGACCTCGAGGCGCGCCGCGGGTCCTGACGAGACGCCGGGGACCTTTACAAATTTCGCTAGAAGTGTCACGCTGTCCGGTGAGTCGCATCGCCCGACGCGTGACGCGGCTGCAGCCCTTGAGAAAGCCCATGACAAGCGCTTGAGACCCGCCGGCCGACCGGCGGCGGGTGGTGGTGAGGAATGGATCGATGGTCGCTCCGACGTTCGACATCAGCAAGACCGGCGCCGCGAAAGCAACCCGCGCGAACGGCGAGGGTCTGCGTTACCGGCTCGACGTCGTCGCGGCCAATGCCGTCGATGTCGTGCAATCGGCCGGCGGCTGGCTCTACGACCGGGCCATGGCCGGCTGGGAAGTGACCGTGCTGCTGCCGCGGGGCTGCGACACCCGGCCGCTGCGGATCCTGGGGGTGCGGGCGGCCGAGCTCGAGCCGGAGCTCGCCGGGCTGGGGACGGGCTCGACCAGCCTGGCCGTCAGCGCCGAGGCGTTCACCGCCGACGCCCGGGTGCGCGACGCGGTGCTCGAGTCGCTGGACAACCGGCTGATCGAGGTCGCGTTGTGGGGTGAGGGATGGCCTCTGGGCGTCAACCGTGCGACGACCCGGGCGCAGCACCTGCTCAGCGGCGCGGCCCGGATGTTCAAGGGCTATGCGCTTGCGGCGGCGGGCATTCCGGGTGCGACGGTCGATGCCACCGAGACGCTGCTGTGCGACGTGGGCTCGGGGGTCGACTCAGAGCTGGTCCGGCTCGACTAGCCCATGAAGAAATACTTCGGCCACACACTGCTCTACTTGCACGAGACGATTTCGCTGGGATCCGGGCGAAGCGACCGCTTCACCGAAATCTTCACCGACACTTATCAGCCGATGATGGAACAACTCGGCGCGCGGCTGTTCGCGATCTGGGAATCCACGCCGTACAACGGTCACTGGCCACAGGTGACCGTCATCTGGGAGATCGACGGCTTCGCCGATTACGCCAGGATCGGCGCCGCGCAGGGCCGCGGCGGCAGCCACGAGGCCGCATCCGGCAAATGGTCGGCGTTCCTGGCCGACATCGGCGCCTCGGGGGAGGGCCGCATCATGTACCCCGGCCCCAGCAACAAGACGCTCGCCCAGCTTCGCGATGCGAATTTCACTGCGCCGCTGGTGATTCAAGAGATCATGCAGACCAAGCCGGGGCGTCAGGACGACTACATCCGGGAACTGGAACGGCTGTACGTTCCGTGGTCGGAACGCACCGGCAAGCGCTGGCTCGGTTCGTTCACCACGACCTTCCGGTACAACGAGGTCATCCACTACTGGGCGCTGGACGGCGGCTGGGACTGCTTCGCCGAACACTATCCCTCCTGGAAGGAGAGCCCACCGGCCGAGATCGTCACGTGGATGAGCGTGGCTCCCGCGTTGCGCGACGGCTGGGAGGACTCCATTCTGCAGGCCCTCCCGCCATCGCCACTGCAATGACGGAGCGACGAAACACTTTGAACATTACTGACTTTCATTACGACCCCTTTGACGCGGCGGTGATGGCTAACCCGCTGCCGTACTACCGGATCCTGCGCGACTACCACCCGGTGTACTACATGCCGCAGTGGGACACCTTCGCGCTGTCGCGCTTCGAGGACATCTGGACGGTGCTGGAAGTCAACAACGGCACGTTCGTCGCCTCGGAAGGCACACTGCCGCCGGCATCGGTTCTCGCGCAGCACAACAGCGGTCCGGTCGACGACCCGCCGCTGCACCCGCTGCCGTTCCACGCCATGTTCGACGCGGACCTGTACGGCGAGATCCGGCGCACCCACTCGCGGCCGTTTCGGCCGCGATCGGTCACCGACCTGGAGGGCCGGATCCGCACGCTGGCCAACGAACGCCTCGACGCGCTGCTCCCGGGCGGTTCGTTCGACCTGACCCAGGACTACGGTGGCATCGTGGTGGCCGCCATCGTCTGCGAATTGTGCGGTATACCCACCGATCTCGCGCCGCAGGTCCTCGCGACCGTCAACGCAGGAAGTCTCGCGCAGCCCGGCGAAGGCGTGGACACCGGCCAGGCGCGGCCCAACTACTTCGAATATCTGCTGCCCGCGGTGCAGCGCCGTCGCGCCGATCAATCCGGCGGACCGCTCGACGTAGTCGATGGCCTGCTCGGCTATCACCTGCCCGACGGCAGCGCGCTCGACGACATGGAAGTCGCCACCCAGATGCTGTGCATCTTCATCGGGGGGACCGAGACGGTGCCCAAAATCGTCGCGCACGGACTCTGGGAGCTCAGCCGGCGGCCCGACCAACTCGCCGCCGTGCGCGCCGACCTGGACAACAACGTGCTCGTCGCGCGCGACGAGATGATCCGATTCTGCGCGCCGGCGCAGTGGTTCGCCCGAACGGTCCGCAAGCCCTTCGAGATCCACGGCCAGACCCTGAATCCGGGCCAGCGCGTCATCACCCTGCTCGCCTCGGCCAACCGCGACGAGCGGGAATACCCCGAGCCCGACGAATTCGTCTGGGACAGGCCCATCCGCCGCTCGCTGGCATTCGGCCGCGGCCAGCACTTCTGCATCGGATACCACCTGGCGCGGCTGGAAGTGGCTGTGCTGCTGCAGGAATGGCTGCGCCGGGTGCCGGACTATGCGATCCAGGGCGACGCCGCCACGCGGCTGCCGTCCAGCTTCCAGTGGGGCTGGAACAACATCCCGGTGGAGGTCTGACGTGTGGTCCCACCGGATCATCGCCCCGTACCTGTTCGAGCGCACCACGATTGACGACAAGACCCCCGAGTGTCTGGCCGATGGGCAGGTGCTGCTGCGGTTTTCGGCAGCGGGTGTCTGCGGCAGCGATCTGCCGGCCTTTCGCGGCGCCAGGGGACGGATTCCCGGTGACGACGGCCGCAGCGGACCCGACAAGGACGGCTTCCCCGTCCACGAGGTCGCCGGTGAGGTGATCGCCAGCCGGCACCCCGCACACCGCCCCGGCGACCACGTGGTCGGCTGGGCGTCCGGGTTCGACGGCCTGATGGAACGCATCGTCAGCAACGGGGATGGGCTGGCGCCATACGATCCGGCGCTGACCCCCGCCCAGGCGGTCGGGCTGCAACCGCTGGCGTGCGTCCTCTACGCCTGCGAGCAGCTCGGTGACCTGGCCGGCCGGCACGTCGCGATCATCGGCCAGGGATCGATCGGCCTGTTGTTCTCCTACGTCGCCAAGGCGGCGGGCGCCCGGCGCGTCACCGGAGTCGACCCGATCGATCGCCGCGATCTGGCACGGGCATTCGGGGTCGATGATCCGGTGCGCGCCACCAGCGACCGCTGGGTGAGCCAGCTCGCACCCGGCGACCGCGCGGACGTCGTCATCGAGGCCGTCGGCCACCAGGTCGCCACCCTGAACCACGCCATCGACGCCGCCGCCCCCGGCGGCACCGTGTTCTACTTCGGGGTCGCCGACGACGAAATGTATCCGATCAGCATGCGGGTGATGCTGCGCAACAACCTGACCCTGAAATCCGGTGTGACGCTGGACCGTCGGCGGATGCTGGAGCTCGCCGGCAAGTTCACCGCCGAGCACCCCTGGCTGCTGGGCGCCTACCTCACGCATACGTTCGGCATCGACGCCGTGCAGGACGCCTTCGAGCTGGCCTGCCGGCCGGACCCCACACGCATCAAGATCGCGATCGCCGAATGAGTCGACCGTGACTTCGCCGAGCAACTTGCAGCGGGCGCTGAGCCGCAAGGCCCCGATCTTCGGCGGCTGGATCACCGGCCCCACGGCGCTGGGGCCCGAGGAATTCGCCCGCGCCGGTTACGATTACGTGGGTTTCGACGCGCAGCACGGCTATCTCGACGACGCCGATATCGCCCACCTCTTGCGCCGCACCGAGCACGTGCCCGTAGGCACCGTGGTGCGCCTGCCCAACGCCGACGCGGGACCGATCGGTCGGGTGCTGGACGCCGGCGCCGACGCCGTCGTCATTGCCATGATCGAGTCGGCGGACCAGGCCGCCGCGGCAGTGGCCGCCACCCGCTACCCGCCGCGCGGCGTGCGCAGCTTCGGCCCGCTGCGCGCCAGCCTGGGGCACGACGCCGCCGCCCACGAGTCGCGAGTCGGCGTATTCGCGATGATCGAGACCGCGGCCGCGCTCGCCGGCATCCACGAGATCTGCGCCGTCGACGGGCTCACCGGAATCTATGTCGGCCCGGCCGATCTCGCGATTTCGCTGGGCGTCGGCGTCGTCGGCGCCACCCGGCATCCCGATGTGCTGGAGGCGATCGTGCGCATCCACCGCGCGGCGACGGACGCCGGCCTGATCAGCGGCATCCACGCCGGGGACGGCAAGACGGGACATGCCATGGCGCAGTTGGGGTTCGGCATGATCACCCTGGCCGCGGAGTCGCAGGCGCTGCGGCGCGGCGCGGCGGAGCACCTGCGTGAGGCGACGCAATGACGGGCGACGAGGCCGCGATCCGCGAACTGCTCGCCGGTTACGCCCTCGCGCTTGACGTCGGCGACGTCGACGAGTGCGTGCAGCTGTTCGCGCCCGACGGCGAATTCCTGGTCTACGGCAAGACTTTTGCCGGCCATGACGCAATCGCGGGCATGTTCCGCTCCGCGGCCCGCGGCCTGCACCTGAACGGCAGCGCGCGGATCGAGGTCGTGGGGGAGCGGGCCACCGCCAGATCGCAGGTGCTGTTCGTCCGCGCGGGCGACCTGCAACTGCGGCCCGCGATCTACGACGACGAGCTGACCCGCACCGCCGGGCGGTGGCGCTTTGCGCGGCGCCGCTGCCGCTTCGTCACCAGCGCCGGCTTGGCCAACAGTCCCGAGGTGAGTCCAGCATGAACCAGCGCGTCGCACTGGTGACCGGCGCCGCCGGCGGACAGGGCCTGGCCATCGCCAAACGGTTGCGCGGCAAGGGGTTCTCGGTGGCCGCCTGCGATCGGCGGATCGACGAGCTTCGCGCCGCGGTCGGCGAGGCGGGCGACGACGGCGTGATCGCCCTCGAGCTCGACGTCACCTCGCCGGAGCAGTGGGACTCCGTGATCGCGGAGATCGTCGCGCGCTTCGGGGCGCTGAGCACACTGGTCAACTGTGCCGGCGTACTGCATCGGGCGCCGCTGGGCGAGGAGACGACCGACGGTTTCGAAACTGCTTGGCGGGTCAACTGTCTGGGGCCATTCCTGGGCATGCGGGCGGCGCTGGAACAACTACGAAGGGCGCCGAGCGCGTCCATCGTCAACATCTGCAGCACCGGTGCGATCCGCCCCTTCCCGCAGCACAGCGCCTACGGGGCGTCCAAGTGGGCGCTGCGCGGACTGACCCAGACCGTCGCCGCCGAACTCGCGCCCGCCGGGATCCGGGTCAACGCCGTCTTCCCCGGGCCGATCGCCACATCGATGCTCGATGAGGTGACCCAGGCACGGCTGGCCGAGGCGTCGACGTTCGGGCGGATCGGCGAGCCCGGTGAAGTGGCCGACGCCGTGGCGTTTTTGGTCTCCGATGAGGCGTCGTTCATCACCGGCTCCGAACTCGTCATCGACGGTGGCCAATGCCTGCAGATTCGATGAACGTCGGCATCATCGGTGCCGGCCCGGGTGGCCTGGCGCTGGGAATCATGCTGTCACGGGCCGGGTTTGACCGGTTCACCATCTTCGACCGGGAGGACGGGGTCGGGGGTACCTGGCGAATCAACACCTATCCGGGCCTGGCGTGCGACGTCAAATCACACCTCTACTCCTACTCGTTCGACCTGAACGCTGACTGGTCGCGCCTGTGGTCGGGCCAACCCGAGATCCTGGACTACTTTCAGCGCTGTGCCGACAAGTACGGCCTTCGGCCACACCTGCGGCTGCGCACCGAAATCACGGCGGCCCAATGGGATCCGGCCAGCCAGCTGTGGTGCCTGACCACCGCGTCCGGCGAGCAGCACCACTTCAACGTCGTCGTGTCGGCGGTCGGGCTGTTCACCCGGCCGCTGCTGCCCGACCTCACCGAGGAGGAGCCGTTCACCGGAACGGTCATGCACTCGTCACGCTGGGACCACTCGATACCGCTGGAGGGCAAGCGGATCGCCGTGCTGGGCACCGGCTCGACGGCCTCCCAGCTGATCCCCGAGCTGGCCAAGGTTGCCGAGAGGGTGTATTCGGTGCAACGGTCGCCGACCTGGATCCTGCCCAAGCCGGACCGGCACTACACGCGGCGCGAACGCTGGATGTTCGCCCACCTTCCGTTCGCCAAAAAGCTCTACCGGGCGCGGCTGTGGCTGCGCAGCGAATCCAACATCGCGGTGATCGAGCACGGCAGCCAAAAGACCGAGCAATTCAAGGCCGTCGCGCTCGGATTGCTCGAGAAGACCGTCGACGACGAGGAATTGCGCCGCAAGCTCACCCCGCAGCACCCGATGGGCTGCAAACGTCTGGTGTTCTCCTCGGACTATCTGGCCGCGCTGACCCAGCCCAACGTCGAGGTGGTGACCAGCCCGGCGCGCGCCTTGCGCAGCCGATCGCTGGTGACCGACGACGGCACCGCGTACGAGGTGGACCTGGTGGTCTGCGCCACCGGTTACGCGGCGGCCGACTACCTCGCGGAGCTGGACGTGACCGGCGAGCAGGGAATAACCCTGCGGGAGGTGTGGCAAGACGGCGCGCACGCCTACCTCGGCATGGCCGTGCCGGGATTCCCGAACTTCTTCATGCTGTACGGACCCAACACCAATGTCGGCTCCAACAGTGTCATCTTCATCCTCGAGGCGCAGGCGCGCTACATCGTGCGGGCGCTGAAATACCTGCGGCGCAAGGGCAAGCGCTACGTCGCGGTGCGGCCCGCCGCGCTGGCCGACTTCGTCGCCAAGATCGATCGATGGATGGTCGGTACGGTGTGGACCACCCAGTGCAGCAACTACTTCCGCGCCCCCAATGGGCGCGTGGTCACCCAGTGGCCGCGCAGCGCGCGGGCCTTCTGGAACATGACGCGCAAATTCACCCCAGCCGACTTCCTGTTCACCGCGCCGGTCGCCCGGGTGCCCGACACGGTCAGCGCGCCGGAGCAGGGCGTGCGGTGACGGGGCTGGATGGCGCCGATCGCCTGGATCGGGCGCTGCGTGAGGTCGCGACCACGCGAACCGATTTCTCCGTTGCCGCAATCCAACTCACCCGGGAACCGTTCAACGAACGCCGCCGGCTGACCGCCGAGCGAACCGATGCGCACGGTGTCCGGATCGTCGAGGACAGCGTTCCGGCGGAATCCGGTGCCGTCGGGGTGCGCATCTATCGCGGTGGGCCCGCCGGCCCGGCGCCGGCCGTGGTGTTCTGCCATGCCGGCGGTTTTGCGCTGGGTAACCTCGACACCGACCACGTGCAGTGCGTGGAGCTTGCGCGCCGCGGCCGGTGCACCGTGGTGTCGGTCGACTACCGGCTCGCCCCCGAACACCCCTACCCCGCGGCGCTAGAGGACGCCGGCGCGGTGCTGGCCTGGGTGGCCGCGAATGCGGTTGCGCTCGAGGTGGATCCGGCACGGCTGGCGGTCGCGGGCAGCAGCGCCGGCGCCGCCCTGGCCGCGGGCCTGGCGCAGCGTGCCGCCGATGGGGCAGCACCGCCGGTGGTGTTCCAGCTGCTGCATCAACCGGTACTCGACGACCGGCCCACCCCGTCGAAGGCGCAGTTCCGCGCCAGCCCGGCGTTCGACGCCGAGGGTGCCGATCTGATGTGGCGGCACTACCAGGGCCCGGCCGGTGCGCCCGAATCCGCGGTGCCCGCCCGGCGCGACGAATTCGCCGGACTGCCATCGGCGTTGATCACGTGCGCCGAGATCGACCCGTTTCGCGACGAGGCGGTCGACTACGCGCTGCGGCTATTGCGCGCCGGCGTCTCGACCGAGCTGCACGTCTTCGCGCGCGCCTGTCATGGGTTCGACTCGCTGCTGCCGGATTGGGCGGGCTCGCAACGACTGTTCGCCCTGCAGGGCCATGTCCTGGCCGGCGCGTTGCACCACGTCTAACCGTCGAATCTGATCAACTGCCGCACGGCGACGCCGTCGGCCAGGTTGTCCATCGCCTCGTTGATGCCCTCCAGCGAAATCGTCGACGACACCAGCGATTCCACCGGCAACCGGCCCGACTGCCACAGCTCGACGAAACGGGGAATGTCCCGGCTGGGCACCGCCGAGCCGAGGTAGCTGCCGATCAACGACCGGCCCTCGGCCACAAAACCCAACGGCGACACGCTGATTCGCGCGGCGGGCGGCGGCAGGCCCACCGTGATGGTCCGCCCGCCGGGCGCGGTCAAGCCGATCGAGCTCTCCAGCGCGGCCGGATGACCGACGGCCTCGACCACCACCGCGGCCTTCACCCCGGCGTCGGCGGCCTGCTGCGGCGTGTAGGCGTCATGGGCGCCCAGGCGTCGGGCGGCCGCCAACTTCTCCGGCAGCTGGTCGACGGCCATGACACGGACGTCGTCATAGGTCAGCGCGGTGAGCAGCGCCGCCATCCCGACACCCCCGAGCCCGACGACGGCGACGGTCTGGCCGGGCCGCGGATGTCCCACGTTGAGCACCGCGCCACCGCCGGTGAGCACCGCGCAGCCCAGCAGCGCGGCGACGTCGGGCGGCACGTCGCCCGGCACCGCCACCGCGCTGGCCCGATTGACGACCGCGTGCGTCGCGAAACCCGAGACGCCGAGGTGGTGAAACACCGGGTGCCCGGCGCGGCTGAGCCGAATGTCGCCGCCGAGCAAGGTGCCCGCGCCGTTCGCCGCGCTGCCCGGTTCGCACGGTGTCAGGCCGTCGGTCGCGCACGCCGCGCAATGGCCGCACCGCGGCAAGAACACCAGCACCACGCGCTGCCCCACGGCCAGGTCGTCGACGCCCTCACCGACCCGCTCGACGATCCCGGCGGCCTCGTGGCCGAGCAGCATCGGCGTCGGCCGCACCCGATTCCCGTCGACCACCGACAGGTCGGAGTGGCAGACGCCGGCCGCCTCGACCCGGACCAGGACTTCGTCGCGCCCCGGGGGCGCCAGGTCGAGTTCGGTGACGGCGATCGGCCGCGACTGCGCGAAGGGCCGAGGTGACCCGATGTGCTCCAGTACCGCGCCCCGGATTGAAGGCATGTTGGAATACAACCATGGCGTCGGCTTCCGTAGTTCCGCCCGCACCGGACGGGCTGACCAGCAACGACTTTCCGGTGCTGTGGCCGGTCGGAACCCGGTGGGCCGACAACGACATGTTCGGCCACCTCAACAACGCCGTGTACTACCAACTGTTCGACACGGCGATCAACGCCTGGATCAACACCAGCACCGGGCTGGACCCGATCACCACGCCGGCGCTGGGCATCGTCGCCGAATCGGGCTGCCGCTACTTCTCCGAACTGCAATTCCCGCAGGCCCTCACCGTGGGCTTGGCCGTCACGCGGCTGGGTCGCAGCAGCGTCACCTACCGGCTGGGCGTGTTCCGGACCGACCCCATGCAAAGCACGGCGCAACCCATCACCGCGCTGGGTCACTGGGTGCACGTCTACATCGACCGGGTCACCCGCAAGTCCGTCCCGATTCCCGACGCCGTCCGCGGGCTGCTGGCCACCGCCGCCGTCGACCGATAAGTCGACCAATAACGGCCTGGCACCAGGGCTTTCGTCACCGAACGGGGCCACGACGGCACCGCATGGCCGCGCCGCAGGCCCGGCTATGCTTCGCGCATGCCAGTCATGAGCAAGACCGTCGAGGTGGACGCCGACGCCGCATTGATCATGAAGATCGTCGGCGACTTCGAGGCCTACCCGCAGTGGAACGAGGAGATCAAGGGCCTCTGGGTGCTTGCCCGCTATGACGACGGGCGCCCCAGCCAGCTGCGGCTCGACACCGATTACCAAGGCATGCAGAGCATGTTCATCCAGGCCGTGTACTACCCGGGCGAAAACCAGATCCAGACGGTCCTGCAGCAGGGTGACCTGTTCACCAAGCAGGAGCAGTTGTTCAGCGTGGTGTCGATGGGGGCCTCGAGCCTGCTGACGGTGGACCTCGACGTCGAAACCTCGATGCCGGTCCCGGCGCCGATGGTGAAGCAACTCCTCAACAACGTGCTCGACCATCTGGCCGAAAGCCTCAAGCGGCGCGCCGAGCAGCTGGCCTCGAGCTAGTCCTGATGGCGGCGACCCGCTTCGCCCGGCTTCGCCGCGCTCGCGATCGCCGCTATTCGAAGATCCCGGTGCGGTCGCGCATCTCGGTCAGCCGGGTCGCCGCGTCGGTGAACTGCCACACGGTGTGCTCGATCACCGCGGCGGTGTCGTGGCGGCGCAGCGCGGCGATCAGCTGGCGGTGGTTGTCCACCGCCGCCTCTCCCCATTGCGGGTCGGCGGCGTAGACCAGCACCGGCATGTAGCGCGCGGCGTTGAGCAGGAACCATGCCAGCTTGATCCGGCCGCTGGCCTGGTTGAAGACGCGGTGGAACGCGAACTCGATGCCCGCGATGGTCTCCGCGTCGCCGGATCCGACGGCGGCGGCCAGCGAGTCGTTGATCCGGTCCAACTCGTCGATCTCGGCGTCGGTGATGTGGTCGGTGGCCGCGGCCGCCAGCTCGCGGGCGATCGATGCCTGCAGCCAGAAGATGTCTTCGATGTCCTGCCGGGTCAGCGGCAGCACGACGTGACCGCGGTGCGGTTCGAGCTGCACCATGCCCTCACCGCGCAGCTTCAGCAGGGCCTCGCGCACCGGGGTGACGCTGACCCCGAGCTCGGCCGCGGTCTCGTCCAGCCGGATGAACGTCCCCGGCCGCAGGCTGCCGGACATGATCGCCGCCCGCAGATGACCGGCCACCTCATCGGACAACTGCGCCCGGCGTAGCGGCCGCCGACTCCTCGGCTGCATTGACATCGGTGCGTTCACGGGGGCTGCCAGGGCTTTCGTGGGCTTGGCGGGACGGGGTTTAAGTTTTGACGGGCGTTAACCGGGACTTGTCAGTAGACCGTCAACGCCATAGTGTGACCCACACAACACCAAGTTTTATCAAATATCAACCTGGCGCAAGCGGTGCGCGAGTGAAGGGGAGTGTTTGAGTTTGACCGCGCAATTGGCGAACCATCCGACACAGGCGAACGAGCAGCCGTACCTCGCCCGGCGACAGAACTGGGTGAACCAGCTGGAGCGGCACGCGCTGATGCAGCCGCAGGCGACGGCGCTGCGCTTCCTGGGCAAAACCACGACGTGGGGCGGCCTGCGCGACCGGGTGGCGGCGCTGGCCGACGCGCTGAGCCGCCGGGGCGTCGGCTTCGGCGATCGGGTCATGATCCTGATGCTCAACCGCACCGAGTTCGTCGAATCGGTGCTGGCCGTCAACATGCTGGGCGCCATCGCGGTCCCGCTGAACTTCCGGCTCACCCCGCCCGAAATCGCGTTCCTGGTCCGGGATTGCGAAGCCCGCGTCATCATCACCGAACCCGTGCTGGCGCCGGTGGCCACCGGAGTCCGCGACATCGAGTCGCTGCTGGCCACCATCGTGGTGGCCGGCGGCCCGACCGACGACACTGTGCTCGGCTACGAGGACCTGATCAACGAGCCCGGCCAACAGCACCAGCCCGTCGACATCCCGAACGACTCGCCCGCGCTGATCATGTACACCTCGGGGACCACCGGCCGGTCGAAGGGCGCGGTGCTGACCCACACCAACCTGACCGGCCAGACGATGACCGGGCTGTACACCAACGGCGCGGACATCAACAACGACGTCGGGTTCATCGGTGTGCCGTTCTTCCACATCGCCGGCATCGGCAATCTGCTGACCGGGGTGCTGCTCGGCATCCCGACAGTGATCTACCCGCTCGGGGCGTTCGAGCCCGGGCAGCTGCTCGACGTGCTCGCGGCGGAGAAGGTCACCGGCATCTTTCTGGTGCCCGCCCAGTGGCAGGCGGTCTGCGCCGAACAGCAGGCCCGCCCGCGTGACCTGAAGTTGCGGGTCATCTCGTGGGGCGCCGCGCCGGCTCCCGATGCGCTGCTGCGGGAGATGTCGGCGAGGTTCCCCGGCACCCAGATCCTGGCCGCGTTCGGCCAGACGGAGATGTCGCCGGTCACGTGCATGTTGCTGGGCGAGGACGCCATCCGTAAACGCGGCTCGGTCGGCAAGGTGATCCCCACCGTGGCCGCCCGCGTCGTCGACGAAAACATGAACGATGTACCGATCGGTGAGGTCGGCGAAATCGTTTACCGCGCACCGACTTTGATGAGCGGCTACTGGAACAACCCGGAGGCCACGGCGGAGGCGTTCGCCGGCGGCTGGTTCCATTCCGGCGACCTCGTCCGCATGGACTCCGACGGCTACGTGTGGGTGGTCGACCGCAAGAAGGACATGATCATCTCCGGTGGCGAGAACATCTACTGCGCGGAGGTGGAAAACGTCCTCGCCAGCCATCCCAGCATCGTCGAGGTCGCCGTGATCGGCCGTGCCCATGACAAGTGGGGTGAGGTGCCGATCGCGGTCGCCGCTGTCGCGGGCGACAATTTACGGCTCGACGACCTCGATGAGTTTCTGACCGAGCGGCTGGCGCGGTACAAGCACCCCAAGGCGCTCGAGATCGTCGACGCGCTGCCGCGCAACCCGGCCGGGAAGGTGCTCAAGACTGAACTGCGGGTTCGCTACGGCGTCGGAGAAATCGACTAAATCCATTCTAGGGCAAGAGATTTTAGGAGCAGGAAGGAAAGTTCACCGGAGCGGTAACGTTTGCCAGCTGTTGGCGAAGGGTTAATTGTGCAGATGCGGTTCACACGTGCTTGGCCATCGGGTACATTCCTGTGGTCTCCGTTACTACTTGCCAGTAGGGAGCCGATGGTCACAGGCATCATGCCGGGGCGAGGTGGGGGCACCCCCGGCCGCAGTGGGGGGACC